>CAXUIQ010000035.1:14480-14731 GCA_964250815.1 uncultured Acetobacteraceae bacterium | reverse complement strand
GTTCCAGGACCCGTATGGCAGCCTGTCGCCCCGCATGAGCATGGGGGAGATCGTCGCCGAGGGCTTGCGGGTACACGAGCCTCGGCTGGGATGGCGCGAGCGCGCGGCCCGCGTCGCGGCGGCGCTGCAAGAGGTCGGGCTGCCTGCCGACGCGGCCGGGCGGTACCCGCACGAGTTCAGCGGCGGGCAGCGCCAGCGCGTCGCCATCGCCCGCGCGCTGGTGATGCCCCCGCGCCTCCTGGTGCTGGCCG
>CAXUIQ010000035.1:0-14470 GCA_964250815.1 uncultured Acetobacteraceae bacterium | reverse complement strand
CCGCCGGGGACGTGCGCGCGGTGGACGACGTGAGCCTGCACATCCGCGAGGGCGAGACCCTGGGCCTGGTTGGGGAAAGCGGCTCTGGCAAGAGCACCATCGGCCTGGCCCTGCTGCGCTTGCAGGCCAGCACCGGTCATATCGCCTTTGCCGGGCAGGACATCACGCGCCTGTCGCAGACCGCGCTGCGCCCGCTGCGCCAGGGCATGCAGATCGTGTTCCAGGATCCATATGGCAGCCTGTCCCCACGCATGAGCATGGGCGACATCGTGGCCGAGGGCCTGCTGGTGCACGAACCTTCGCTGCCCGCTGCCGCCCGTGCCGTGCGTGTGGCGGAGGCGCTGCAAGAGGTCGGCCTGCCCGCTGAGGCCGCTGGGCGCTACCCGCACGAGTTCAGCGGCGGCCAGCGCCAGCGCGTCGCCATCGCCCGCGCCATCGTCCTCAAGCCCCGCCTTGTCGTGCTGGACGAGCCGACCAGCGCGCTCGACCGCTCCGTGCAGGCGCAGATCGTGGACCTGCTGCGGACGCTGCAAGCCCGGCACGGCCTGGCTTACCTGTTCATCAGCCATGACCTGGCCGTGGTGCGGGCGCTGGCGCATCGGGTCGTGGTGCTGCGCGCCGGGCGGGTGGTCGAGGAAGGCCCGGCGGATGCGCTGTTCGCCCACCCGCGCGATCCCTACACCGTCGCCCTGATGGCAGCGGCGTTCCCCATGCCCACATGCGAAACCCCAGAAACGGAAAACGCCCGATGACCACCATGCGCCGCACCCTCCTTGGCGCAGGCATTGCTGCGCTGGCGGCCCCGCGCGCCTTTGCCCAGGCCGCATCGAGCGCGGTGCCGGGTCCGTTCACGCTGCCGCCGCTGCCCTATGCGCCGGACGCCAACGAGCCGCGCATCGACGCCGAAACCATGCTGCTGCACCACGACCGGCACCATGCCGCATACGTGGCGGCGCTGAACGGCGCGGCGAGGGACCACGCCGCGCTGGGCGACGCGCCGCTGCACGAGCTGCTGGCCCGCCTCTCTGACGTGCCGGAAGGCGTGCGCGCGACGGTGCGCAACAACGGCGGCGGGCACGCCAACCACAGCATGTTCTGGCAAGCGATGGGCGGCCGTGGCGGCGCGCCGTCAGGCGACCTGCTGGCGGCGGTGGACCGTGACCTCGGCGGCATGGAGGCGATGCGGGCGGCGTTCAACCGCATGGGGCTGGGCCAGTTCGGCTCGGGCTGGGTGTTCGTGACGGTGGAGCCTTCGGGCAAGCTGGGCCTGGCCGCGCGGCCCAACCAGGACACGCCGCTGATGGAGGGGGGCCGGGTGCTGCTCGGCAACGACGTGTGGGAGCACGCCTACTACCTGAAGTACCGGAACCGCCGGGCGGACTACCTGGCGGCGTGGTGGGAGGTCGTGAACTGGGATGCGGTCGCAGCCCGGTATGACCGGGCGCGCGCCGGGACGCTCACGGTCTGATCACCCGGCATAGACCCAGGCGTCGTGGGTCGCGGCCGCGGTGGCGATCCGGTTCTCATTGCTGTCGGCAAACCCAGCCAGCACCTGGGCGCGGGTGCCGCCGCTCGCCAGCATGTTGAGCCAGCCCTGCTCGCCCGCCGCGTCGGGGGCGCGGTGCAGCACGTTGGCGTAGAGCCGTGCTATGAAGCCGCTGGCGCCGAGGGCGCCATAGGATGCGGCGAACTCCTGTGAGCCGACGAAGCCCTGCGCCACTTGGTCCACCGTGGCGCCCTGGCTGAGTTGGTTTGACCAGAAGACCAGGCCGGCGGCATCGGGGCTGCGGCTGAACGCGGCTTGGTAGAGGCGCGTCGCCTCCGCGTCGTTCCGGTCGCCGGCGACGGGCAGGGTCTGGCGATGGTTTTCCTGGCTGTCCGAGAATGCCAGCAAGGCGTCCCCGCGGGAGGTCGCGTTGATGTCGTTGACCCAGAGTTGCAGCCCGGCGGCGTCGGGACTGCGATGGAGGACGTTCAGGTACAACTGCCGGGCAAAGCCGTTGGCGTCGGTTTGGCCATAGAGCGCGTTGGACTCCGGCGACGCCGCGAAGCTTGCCGCCAAGCTAGCCAGGCTGAGGGTGCCGGTAGTGACCAGTGCCGTGTTGCTGTCGAGACCTGGGGCGTCCGGGGCGCGGCCGAACGCGGCTTCATAAAGCCGCGCCACATCCTCTGCCGTGCCGGTGGGGTCGAACAAGCCGCTGCCGTCGGCGAAGTTGAGGCGGCCGAGGTTGGCCAGGGTCTGCACGCCATCCCGGCCGGGCCGGGTGTCCTGGATGTAGGCCTGGCCACCCGAGACCTGGGCGATGACATAGTCCGTGTGCAGCCCGTGCAACTGGACGCTCGACGGCGGGTACAGCGCCCGGATGCCTGCGATGTCGGACGCGCTCAATGTGCGGTTCTGAGCGGTCGCAACGGCATACATGACGTCCATCGGGCTGGACGAATGGTCGAGCCCCAAAGCGTGGCCGAACTCATGCAGCGCGACTTGGTAGAAGGTCGTCCCGCCCGCGGTGGTGTAGGCCAACTGGTCGTTGACCGGCACCAAGGGAACCTCGGTCGGGTCCTCCATCCTGATGATGGTGTCGGGGCGGGAGTACTGTCCAAGGTAAACCTTGGTTTCGCCGATCTCCCGCGTGGTCGTGACGTCGAATTTCCCGAAGCCGATCCGGATGTCGGCAGCGGCATTCGGGTCCGGGGTGTCGGCGACCTGCTGGAACGTCAGGCCCGAGACGCGCGCCCAATCCTGGATTGCCCGCGCCATTTCCGCTTGAGCGGAGGGCACCAGCGACAGCGGGTCACTGAAGGAGAAGCTCGCTTGGTCCGCCGGATACGTGAAGTCGGCAAAGCTCCAGGTGATCGGGCCAGGCCGCCACACGGGGCCTACGAACGCATAACTGACCATCGCTGACCCGATTTGCTTCCTTGTTGAAGCTTATCGGGTATTTTAGACGGAGCAAAAAAACAGCGGGCGCTTCGCTTGGTGCAAAGCGCCCGCCGGTTGCTCATACAGCCGCCTTATCAGGCGGCCGGTATCAGGCGACCTTCAAGCGCACCGGGACGTTGTTCCGGGTCGCGTTGGAATACGGGCAGACCTGGTGCGCCTTGTCCACCAGCGCCTCCGCCTCCGCCCGGTCCAGGCCCGGCAGGGAGATGTCCAACTCGACCTCAAGGCCGAAACCGCCCTCGGAGCGCGGCCCGATGCCGACGGTGGCGTTCACCGTCGTGTCGGGCGGCACCTTCGGGCCGCCCTGGGACGCAACAAACTTCATCGCGCCCAGGAAGCACGCGCTGTAGCCGGCCGCGAACAGTTGTTCTGGGTTGTTGCCGGGGCCGCCGCCGCCGCCCAGCTCCTTGGGCGTGGCCAGCTTCACGTCGAGCGAGCCGTCCGCAGTTGCGGCGTGGCCATCGCGCCCGCCTGTCGCCGTGGCGGAGGTCGTGTAGAGCACATTCACTGACATCGCATATCCTTCCCGGTCCTGGCCGACGCCGCAGCGCGGCCGGGCCGAAGCCAAGTTGAGGGGCCGGTGCGGCCCGGCCCCCAGCCGTCGTTACTCCGCAGCCTGGGCCACGGCGGGAACCGGCTTCTCCGACGCCGACACCGGGTCGGAGTTGGCCGGCTGCTTCGTGCGCGCCACCGCCAGCGCCACGCCCTCGGCGTAGGCTGGATCAACCCGGCGGAAGTGCTCAAGCTGCCGGTCGATGATGTCGCGCGGCACGCCTTGCATCGCAGCCGCGATGTTGTTGAACAGGCGCTGCTGCTGCTCGGCGCCCAGGACGCGGAACAGCGCCGCGACCTGGCTGTAGTCGTCGTTGCCGACGCGGTGGTTGTAGCGGTCCGCGTCGCCGCTGATCTTCAGCGGCGGCTCCTTGGCGGAGGGCTGCTCGACCGGGCCGTTGAAGGAGTTCGGCTCGTAATAGGCGTCCGTGCCCTTGGGCGCGTCGAAGCGCATCGGGCCGTCGGCGTGGTAGGTGTTCTTCACGCTGCGCGGCGCGTTGACCGGCAGGCTCTCGTAGTGGGTGCCGACGCGGTAGCGGTGCGCGTCCGCGTAGGAGAAGATGCGGGCCTGCAGCATCTTGTCCGGCGAGAAGCCGATGCCGGGCACGATGTTGGACGGCGAGAACGACGACTGCTCGATCTCGGCGAAGTAATGCTCGGGATTGCGGTTCAGCTCGACGATGCCGACCTCGATCAGCGGGTAGTCAGAGTGCGGCCAGACCTTGGTCAGGTCGAACGGGTTGTAGCTGGTCTTCTCCGCGTCCGTCTCCGGCATGACCTGGACGCAGAACTTCCACTTGGGACCCTGGCCCCGCTCGATCGACTCGAACAGGTCGCGCTGCGCGCTTTCCCGGTCCACGGCGATCATGGCGTTGCCCTCTTCGTTGGACCAGTGCTTGTGGCCGTCCATGGTCTTGAAGTGGAACTTCACCCAATGCCGCTCATTGGCCTCGTTGATGAAGCTGAAGGTGTGGCTTCCGTAGCCGTTCATGTGGCGGTAGCCCTGGGGCAGGCCGCGGTCGCTGAACAGGATCGTGACCTGGTGCAGGCTTTCCGGGCTGAGCGACCAGAAGTCCCACATCGCGGTCGCCGAGCGCATGTTGGTCTTCGGGTGGCGCTTCTGGGTGCGGATGAAGTCCGGGAACTTGATGGGGTCGCGCACGAAGAACACGGGGGTGTTGTTGCCCACCATGTCCCAGTTGCCCTCCTCGGTGTAGAACTTCATCGAGAAGCCGCGCACGTCGCGCTCCGCGTCCGCCGCGCCGCGCTCGCCGGCGACCGTCGAGAAACGCATCAGCAGGTCCGTCGTCTTGCCGACCTTGCTGAACAGCTTGGCCTTCGAGTACTTCGTGATGTCGTTGGTCACGGTGAAGGTGCCGTATGCGCCGGACCCCTTGGCGTGCACCACGCGCTCCGGGATGCGCTCGCGGTTCTGGTGCGCGAGCTTCTCCAGCAGCTGGTAGTCCTGCAGCAGCAGCGGGCCGCGCGGGCCGGCGCTCAGGCTGTTCTGGTTGTCCGGGATCGGCGCGCCCGCCGTGGTGGTCAAGATCGGTCGTTGGTCGGCCATCGATGTGAACTCCCTCGTGGTTGCCGCTGTCTAGCAATGCCGCCGCCGTCCGGTATAGTCGAACCTTCCGAATGCTTCGTTCGGCATTGCCGATGGAACGCCGCCATGACTCTGAGCCTTGCCGGCTTGTCCCTGCGCGACCTCGAGTATGCCGCGGCGGTGGACCGCACAAGGCACTTCGGCCGCGCAGCCGAGGCTTGCGCCGTCAGCCCGGCGGCACTTAGTGAGCAGTTACGCAAATTAGAAGCCCGCCTGGCGACACGCCTGTTCGAGCGGGGCGACCGCCGGGTCGAGCCGACGCCGCGCGGCACGGTGCTGCTCCGCCAGATCGAGTTAGTACTGTCGCACGCGCACGGCCTCCTGGAGATGGCGCGGGCCTCGGCGGAGCATCTGGCGGGTCCGCTGCGGCTGGGCGCCATCGCCACGCTCGGCCCGTATTACCTGCCCCACCTGCTGCGGGAAGCGCGGCAGGCGTTCCCGCAACTCGCCCTGCAACTGATCGAAGGCCAGACGGCCGAGCTTTTGGAGCAACTGCGGCGCGGCGCCGTGGACGCGATGCTGCTGGCGCTGCCGGTGGCGGGCGACTGGTGCATGGTGGAGCCGCTGTTCTTCGAGCCGTTCCGCCTGGTGTGCCCGGCCGGGCACGGCATCGCGGGCATGCGCGCGCCCAACCTGGCGGATCTGGCCGGCGATGACCTGCTTCTGCTGGAGGAAGGGCATTGCCTCCGCGACCAAGCCCTTTCGCTCTGTTCCAACGCCAGCCAAGGCCGATTGGCGACCAGCCTGGAGACGCTGTGGAATATGATCGCGGCGGGGGAGGGATATTCGGTGCTGCCGGCGCTGAGCACGGCCGGGCGGGACGGCTTGGCCGGGCTGGTCGCGGTGAGGCCGCTGGCCGACCCCGC
The DNA here is from genome assembly GCA_964250815.1 of uncultured Acetobacteraceae bacterium. Classification (GTDB taxonomy): domain Bacteria; phylum Pseudomonadota; class Alphaproteobacteria; order Acetobacterales; family Acetobacteraceae; genus CAHJXG01. Next base: position 8,502 of record CAXUIQ010000035.1, on the reverse strand, counting down.
GGCCGGGCGCACGGTGGCCTTGGCCTGGCGGCGCACCGACCCGCGCGGCGCGGAGTTCCTCGAGTTCGCCGCGATGCTGCGCGATCGGTTGCCGGAGGGCGTTGCGCTCCCTTGATCGGCAGCGCCTGAGCCGTCACTGCGTGGCAGGCGGGCCTGGTCGATTTGGCGGTGCCGCCCTTAGCAACCGGCCGCATCGACGCGACATCCCGTGCTCAACATGCGGGAGACGGCCAGTGCAGCACGCCCAGGAGATTGTCGCCCAGTATCCGCGCCCGCCGCGCCTGGAAGTCGCGCACCGCCGGGTGCGGATCGTGTTCGCCGGAGAAACCATCCTCGACACCGCCGCGGCGTGGCGCGTGCTGGAAACCTACCATCCTCCAGGGTTCTACCTTCCGATCGCCGCGTTCACCCCAGGCGTACTGACGGGGAGCGCCCGGACCAGCTTCTGCGAGTGGAAGGGGACTGCGCGCTATTACAGCATCAAGGCCGGCGGACGGGTCGCCACGGATGCCGCCTGGGGCTACCCGGACCCTTCGCCGGCTTTCCGGCCAATCCGTGACCATGTGGCGGTTTATGCCGGCGCCATGGACGCCTGCTTCGTCGATGACGAGCGCGTGGTCCCGCAGGAGGGCGGCTTCTACGGCGGCTGGATCACATCGGAGTTGGTCGGGCCGTTCAAGGGTGGGCCGGGCACCCAATTCTGGTAAGGCTCGGTCGCCATCCACACCGCATCCTGGCTCTTTCCGGGCGAGGCTGACCCTGCAAAGGACACTCGCCGTGAACGGGACCGGCCTCCTGCCGCGCGGACGCGCCGACAGCCTCGCACGCCATGCGGTCGAGACGGTGCGCTTGGCCAGCCCGCTGGCCATTGCCCAACTGGCGCAGATGGCGATGGGCATCACCGATGCCGTGCTGCTGGGCAGCTTGGGAGGCGACGCTCTGGCCGCGGGCGGGCTTGGCGAAAGCCTGTTCATCACGGTCTGCGTCGTCGTGCAGGGCATGATGACGGCGCTTGCCGTGCTGGTGTCCCAGGCGCGCGGCGCTGGGCAGGAGGCGCAGGTGCCCGGCCTGTATTGGACCGGCGTGCTGCTCGCGCTGCTGCTGTGCCTGCCGGGCTTTGCGTTGTTCAGCGTGGCCGAGCCGCTCCTGCTGGCAGCAGGCGAGCCGGCGGCGCTGGCGCACGACGCCGGCCGCTTTGTCGGCGTCCTTCGCTGGGCCACGCCCGGAGCCTTGCTGGGGACGGGCCTGATGCGCGCCTTCCTGCCAGCCATCGGTCGGGGCGGCATGGTGCTATGGGTGTCCCTTGCGTCCGCCACCGCCAACGGCGTGCTCTGCTACGGGTTCGTCCATGGAGCCTGGGGCTTGCCGGCGCTGGGCCTGCGCGGACCGGCACTGGCCACGGCACTGTCGATGACGGCCGGGGCTGCTGCCCTGCTGCTCCTGCTGCACGTCCGCCCGAAGCTGCGGCGCTTCGTGGCATGGCGGCGCCCGCAGCTCGCCGTGCTTGGCGCCATGATGCGGCTTGGCCTTCCGGTCAGCGCGACCTTCGCCGTCGAGACCGGGCTGTTCTTCGCGATTGCGCTGCTGATCGGACGGTTGGGTCCGGTTCCGCTGGCAGCGCAGCAGGTCGCTTTGAGCATCTTGTCGGTTGCCTTCATGGTACCGCTCGCGATTGCCCAGGCGGCCAATGTGCGGGTCGGCCATCGCGTCGGCGCAGGCGACAGGCCAGGCGCGCGCCGGGCCGGGCTGGTCGCCATCGGCCTGGGCGCTGCCCTCGAGGGTGTCGCGGCGTTGCTGCTGCTTACGGCGCCGGGTGCCGTGGTCGGCCTGTATCTTGACCCGGCGTTGCCGGGCAACGCCGAGGCGTTCGCCATCGCGACCGGATTGGTAAACGTCGTGGTCGTGTTCCAAGTGGCGGATGGCGTGCAGTGTGTCGCCGGCGGCGCGTTGCGCGGCTTGGGCGACACGCGCGTGCCCTTTGTCCTCGCGACGGTGGCGTATTGGTGCGTCGGCTTCCCGGCTGCCTGGTTTCTGACGTTGCGCGCCGGCTGGGGCGTGGAGGGTGCTTGGTGGGGTCTGGCTGCGGGCTTGATCGCCGTAGCGGCTTTGCTGACCTGGCGTTTCCTGCAACGCACGAAACCTACGCCGGCGTCTGCTCTCCGGCCGTGACGGGCATGGGCAGCCGGTTCGCCACCGGCGCCAGCGGGCACACGTAGCGCGGCGAGTAGGCGCAGGACGGGTTGTAGGCGAAGTTGAAGTCCAGCACCGTCAGCCCCACGGGCGTGCTGCCGAGGTCGGCTCCCTTGATGGTGTCGAGGAGATAGCGCCCTGCTCCGTAAGTCTCCCGGCCGCTGGTCGCGTCCGCGAAGGGCAGGAACACCCCGCCACCGTAGCCCAGCAGCCAGTAGAACGTGAGTTCGCCGCCTAGTTTCGCTTGCAGGCCTTGGCTGCGCGCGAAAGGCTGCATGTTGACTGGTCCATCCGAGCCTGCTTGGACCGTCTCCACAGGCGCATCCACAACTGGCGTGTGTTTCACGTGAAACACCAGAGCAGGATCGTAGGGGAACACATCCAAGCCCTTGAACCCACGCCCCGGCTCGATAGGGCTTTGCGGATGGTCAAGGAACATCCCATCGCGCGTCGCCCGCCAAAGCATCCAGGCACGCTGCGGGTCTTGCTTGGCCCGAATGGCCGCGTAAAGCGCGGCGGTCCTGCGGCGCCAGTCCCATAAAGCCTCGAAGCCTGCAGTCACGCCTGCTTTGCCTCGATAAGCCCCTGCCGGATCTGACGGCCGCGGCCGATGCGGTCCTCGATGTAGGCGGCGTCGCCCCATCGGACGGCCCGCGCCATCGCCTGCGTGTCTTCGGTGAAGCGCGCCAACATCTCCAGCAACGCCGCCCGGTTGTTCAGGAACACGTCGCGCCACATCACGGGATCGCTCGACGCAATGCGGGTGAAATCACGAAATCCGGATGCTGCGAACTTCAGCACCTCCGACCGGCTGGCCGCGACGCTGTCCCCCTCGGTCGCCAGGTCGTCAGCGGTGCCGCAAATGGTGAACGCGATGAGGTGCGGCAGGTGGCTGACGATCGCCATCACGCGGTCATGGTGCGCCGGCTCCATCATTTCGACCATGCTGCCAACGCCGCGCCAGAACTCGGTCAAACGCCCGACCGCCGCGGAACAGGCGCCATCAGGCGGCGTGAGCAGGCACCAACGGCCGTCGAACAGCGTGGCGAATCCCGCATCCGGCCCGGAATGCTCGGTCCCGGCCAAAGGATGCGCCGGCACCAAATGCACACCCGGCGGCAGCAACGGCCCCAAGTCGCGGATCACCGAGACCTTGGTGCTTCCAACGTCCGTGACGACGGCGCCCGGGGCCAGATGCGGCGCAACGGCGGCCGCAATCGCCGCATAGGCGCCAACCGGCGCGCACAGCATGACGCAGTCCGCCCCCATGACAGCGCGCGCCGCATCAGGCTCGATCCGGTCGGCGAAGCCCAGCGCCGCGACCCGGTCCAGCACGGCGGCGCTGCGGTCGGTCACGACCACCTCCGCCGCCAGGCCCTTCCGCTCCCGCGCGGCCCGCGCGACGGAGCTGCCGATCAGCCCGGCGCCGATCAGCGCGATCCGCCGGAACACTGGGCTGCGCCGATCCGGTCCGTCCTCAAGCATGGGCCGTCTGCGCCGCCATGAACGCCGAAAGGATCTCGGCCACGGTCGCGCACTCCTCGTCCGTGCCGACCGTGATGCGGAGGCAGTGCGGCAGGCCGTAGCCCGCCACCATGCGCACGATCACGCCGCGCGCCATCAATGCCGCATGGGCGGCACCGGCCCGCTCGGACGCGCCGAAATCGGCCAGGACGAAGTTGCACTCGCTCGGCCATACCCGGATGCCGGCGCGCTCCAGCTCCGCCGAGAGCCAGCCGCGGCAGCGCGCGTTGTGGGCGCGTCCCATCTCGACCCAGCCGGGTTCGGCCAGCGCCGCGATGCCCGCTGCCTGTGCCGCAACGCTCACGTTAAACGGGCTGCGCACCCGGTTCAGCACATCGACGATCCCGAGCGGCGCGTAGCACCACCCCAGGCGCAACCCGCCCAGGCCAAAAATTTTGCTGAAGGTGCGCGTCATCACCGTGTTGTCGCCTGCATCCACCAGACGGGCACCCGCGTCGTAGTCGGGCCGGTCCACGTACTCGGCGTACGCAGCGTCCAGCACCAGCAGCACGTCGGGCGGCAGCCCAGCCCGCAGCCGCTCGACCTCCGCTTGCGGCAACAGGCTGCCGGTCGGGTTGTTCGGGTTGGCCAGGAACACCAGCCGCGTAGCCGCCGAAACCGCCGCCAGGATCGCGTCCACGTCGGCGGTCAACTGCCGCTCCGGCGTCTTGACGACCCGGCAGCCGGCGTAGATTCCGGCAATCTCATAGACACTGAACCCGTGGCAACTCATGACCAGCTCGGTGCCGGGGCCGCCATAAGCCAGGCAAAGCTGGTAGATCAGGTCGTCCGACCCGGCGCCGCAGACGATCTGCGCGGGATCAAGCCCGAACCGCGCGCCGATGGCACGGCGCAGCTCCTGCGCACCGCCATCGGGATAGCGGTGCAGCTCCCCCGCCAATGCGGCATAGGCCGCGCGGGCACCGGGCGGGGCGCCGAACGCGCCTTCGTTGTACGACAGCTTGACCGTCCGGTTCTGCCCGGCGACCTTGCTCTCGCCGCCGACATACGGCGCGATGCCGAGGATGCCCTCGCGTGGCTGCGGACCCATCAACCCTCTCCTCCCACCGGCACGGCGTAGGCCCCCAGCACCTTGGGCAAGCATCGCACGTCCCGCAGCGCAGGAAGCCGCGGGTCGTCGTCGCCGACGAGCCCGTCAACCTCCGCCAGCGCGCAAGTGGTCGAAGCCACGGCATCCTGCCGCATGATCACTGGCCCGGCACGGAACCCAGCGGCGGCCAGGGCGGCGCCCAGCCGCGCATGGCCGGCATCCGCCACTTCCAAGCCCAGCAAAGAGCGGTCCTGGCCGCTCGGGTCCGGCGCGGCGGCGCTGACCACCAACCCTTGCACCGCAGGCGTTCCTTCCGGACGCGGCGACCAGAACGGCAAACGGGCGACGACGTACGCCCGCCGGCCATCGGGATGCAGCAGCGCGGTCCACCAGGCATCGGACGGCGCCCCGCCCTCCGCCGGCATCGGCAGCACGGCGACGGTCACGCGCCCGGCAAGCACTTCCTCGATCGCCTGCTCCGGCCTGCGACAAACGCGCATCGGGGTCAGCGCGCCGAAATGCTCCCGCGCCATGGCCACGTAGGCCGGGTCGCCCCCAGCCTCGCACACGCTGACCACCAAAGGGCGTTGCTGCGCCGTGGTGGTGCCGAGCAGCTCGCGCCAGATGCGCACGATGCCGAACGCCGGCAGTCCGCCTCCATGCCGGGCCAGCAAGCGCCGAATGATCGCGGCTTCCCGTCCCGGACGCAGCGGCACCGGCCCTTTCACCCGTAGCGCCGCCACCCGCTTCACCACCTCCGCCCGGCGCATCAGCGTGTCGTGCAACAGGTCGTCCAAACGGTCCAGCTCAGCCCGCAGCGACGCAAGGTCGGGCACCTTGGCCGGCGTTGCCGGCTGCATCGGGGACGGACTGGGCATCGCAGTCGCTGATCTTTCGGGATGGGAAAAACAAATAGCGGAAGCGTTACATCCTACAGGCCGTCCATGGCAAGGCCGCGCATCACAAACACGCAGGGCAAGGTTGCCCGGCAGGGCCGCGGGGCCTATGCACCCCCGATCATGGATCATCTGGTCATCCCGTCCCGCGACACCCGTCAATGCCAGACCTTTGACGGCCCGTTCATGCTCGAATGCGGCGTGGCGCTGCCGTCCGTCACCGTCGCCTACCGCACCTACGGCGCCCTGGACGCCGCCCGGTCGAACGCCATCCTCGTCTGCCACGCGCTGACCGGCGACCAATATCTGGCGGAGCCGCATCCCGGGACCGGCAAGCCCGGCTGGTGGAAAGAGGTCGTGGGGCCGGGCCGCCCCATCGACACCGACCGCTTCTTCGTGATCTGCGCCAACGTGCTGGGCGGCTGCATGGGCAGCACCGGGCCGCGCAGCCCGCGCGACGACAGCCCGGACGCGCCCCCATGGGGCACGGACTTCCCGCCCATCACGGTCCGCGACATGGTGCGTGTGCAGCGCTTGCTGATCGACCGGCTGGGCATCTCCCGCCTGTTCGCGGCGGTGGGCGGGTCGATGGGCGGAATGCAGGTGCTCGAATGGGCCGCGACCTTCCCCGACCGGGTGTTCGCCGCCGTTCCGGTCGCCACCGCCGCCTTCCACTCCGCGCAGAACATCGCCTTCCACGAGGTCGGGCGCCAGGCCATCTTCGCCGATCCCGATTGGGCGGGCGGCGAGTATTGGCGCCATGGGAAAATCCCCGCCCGCGGCCTGGCGGTCGCGCGCATGGCCGCGCACATCACCTACCTCAGCGAGCAGGCGCTGACCCGCAAGTTCGGCCGCCGCTTGCAGATTCCCGCTTCCGGCGCGTCCTCGCTGTTCGGCGACATGTTCGAGGTCGAGAGCTACCTGCGCCACCAGGGCAGCACCTTCGTCAACCGCTTCGACGCCAACAGCTACCTGACTATCACCCGGGCGATGGACTACTTCGACCTCGCGGCCGACCACGACGGCGACCTGGCGGCGGCGTTCCGCGGCATCGCCACGCGGTTCTGCATCGTCAGCTTCGACAGCGACTGGCTGTTCCCCACCGCGCAGTCCCGCGCCATCGCCCGCGCGCTGAACCGCGCCGGCGCCAACGTCAGCTTCGTCGAGATCGCCAGCGACAAGGGCCACGACGCCTTCCTGCTGGACGAGCCCGACTTCCACCGCACCCTGTCCGGCTTCCTGTCCGGCTGCGCCGAGCACGCCGGGCTATGAGTCCGCACCCGCCGCCGCTGCCGCTTGCCGAGCGGCCCGGCCGCCCCAAGGTGCGGCTCGACCTGCGGCTGATGTCGGAGATGATCGCGCCCGCTTCCCGCGTGCTCGACATCGGCAGCGGCGACGGCACGCTGATCGAGCACCTGTTCCGCACCCGCGGCTGCGACGCCCGCGGCATCGAGATCGACATGGCCGAAGTCACCCGCGCCGTGGCCCATGGCCTGCCGGTGATGCACGGCGATGCCGACACCGACCTTTCCCACTACCCCGACGGGCTGTTCGACTACGTCGTGCTGTCCCGCACGCTCCAGGCGGTGGAGCGCCCGCAGGAGGTGCTGCGCCAGATGCTGCGCATCGGCACCCGGGCGCTGGTCAGCTTCCCGAACTTCGGCCATTGGCATGTGCGCTGGCAGCTTGTGTGGTCGGGCCGGATGCCGATGACGCCGACCTGGGACCGGCCTTGGTACGAGACGCCCAACATCCACCCCTGCACCATCCGCGACTTCTTCGCGCTGTGCGCCCAGCAAGGCTACGCCGTCGAGCGCTGGCTCGCCGTGGATGACGAGGGCCGGCAGGCGCCTTGGTGCCGCTCCCCCGGCCTTGCCAACCTGTTCGGTCAGCAGGCGATGTTCCTGCTGCGCCGGGCCTGATCCGCCTCACGCGGCCAGCAGCACCGCCCGCAGGTTGCGCGCCGCCACATCCAGCACGCTTTCGTCGCCGCTCACCATCAGGGCGGCGATGGCGCCGTCCAGCACCAGCAGGATCTGCCGGGCCAGCATCCGCGGCTCGGCGTGCCCGGCCGCTTCCGCCAACCCGGCCAGGAAAGCGGTAATCGCGGCATGGTGCTGCGCCGTCATGTCCCGGAGCCAAGGCTCGCCGCCGCCGCTGCCCTTGGTGTGCTCCGCCGCGGCGTTCATGAACGGGCAGCCGTAGAACCGCTCCCCCTCGAACCAGGTGCGCAGCGCCGGCACCGTCGCCCGAAGCCGTGCGGCCGGATCAGGCCCGGCGCCCTCGACCAGCGCAAAGAACGTTTCCCGCCATGCCGCGCCTTCCCGCGTCAGCACCTCCCGGACCAGCGCCTCCTTGGAGCCGAACCGCCCATACAGCGTCATCTTCGACGCGCCGGCCTCGCTCAGGATGCGGTCGATCCCGGTCGCATGGATGCCGTCGCGGCAGAACAGGTCGCGCGCCACCTCGACGATCCGCTCATGCGGCGGCATCCGGCGCAGGTTGGGAGCCGCGACCGAGCCTCGATCCCTGGCAGTCAGCCCGTCTCCCATCGCCAACCTTCCAAACGCCCATCCGCTGCGCACCGGATGCCTTGGTTTCGATCATTGCGCCCAAGTCCTGCAACGTCCAAAGCGTCTTGGAGTGTCCGCGCAAAGCCCGCGCCGGTCAAACCGCATTTGCGGCACGCCCTGCGCACCCGGCACGCATGCGGCGGCTGACGCGCGTCCTGCGCTTGGCACGCATCCTGCTTACTCGCAGCTAAGACAGACCGGTCTGTGCCGGGAGAGAAGGAGACTTAGGGATGAGTGCCACCGCCAAAGCCCCGGCCATGCCTCCCGC
>CAXUIQ010000034.1:0-14921 GCA_964250815.1 uncultured Acetobacteraceae bacterium | reverse complement strand
TGAGGTTGCAGCCGATGAAGCCCAGCTCGGTCACGCAGCGTTCCAGCTCGGCGACGGAGTGGGCGATGGAGACGCCCGGCGACTGCGGCAACTGGCAGACGCCCACGAAGGTTTCAGGAAACAGATTGGTCACGCGCTTGACCAGGTCGTTGCAGCGGCGCGTCCAGGCTTGGCTCACGGCCTCATTGCCGACGTGGTGGGCCATGGCGGAGGCGCGCGGACTGAAGATCGTCATGTCGGCGCCGCGCTCGCGCAGCAGGCGGAGTTGGTTCGCTTCGATCGTCTGCCGGATCTCGTCGTCGGAGATGTTGGGATAGGCTGGGTCGGGGTCGCCGCCGACTTTGAAGGCGGCTGTCTGCTGGTCGCGCCACCGGTCATGGGCCGCGGGTGCGGTCGTGTAGTGGCCGTGGCAGTCGATGATCATCGGCTGTTCTCCAAGAACTCGCGGGGCAGCCCCTCCCACGCTTCCTCCGTGCCGAAGCGCCGGGGCAGCAGGCCCTGTTCGGCCGAGTAGCGTAGGGCAAGTTCGATTGCGGGCCGCAGCGCCGCGCAGCCGGCCGGCAAGGGGTCGTGCCCTCCGGCAGAGGGGGCCGCGGCCTTGGCGTCCCGGAACATGCGCAGCAACTCGGCAACCAGGTCCGGCCGGCTCTCGGCCAGCCCGCGCCGGACGGTGACGAGGTGGTTGACCGGCACGAAGCCGTGCTTGCGCCAGAACGCTTCGGCCGCGGCGGCGGGGTCGGGGAACACGGTGCGCAAGCCGGGGTCGTCCGGCACGTCGTTGCCCACGATGGCCGCGTCCAGCTCGCCCGCGCGCAGCATGGCCAGCATGTCGGTGCCTGCCGGGGCGCGCTCGGCCCACGGGGGATCGCGGTACTCGGCCACGTGCGCGTCCTCGAACGTGACCCAGCGCACCGCGCTTGCCGGCACGCCGTGATCTTCCGCGAGGATGCCGCGCAGCCACATGCCCGTGGTTTGGCTGTAGGCGCGCACGCCGACGCGGCGGCCGCGGAGGTCGGCCGGGCCGCGCAATGCGCTGTCTGCCCGGCACAGCAACGCCGCCTCCTGGAACCGGGCCGCCACCGTCACAGGCAGCAGCACCAGCGGCTTGCCGTACGCCTTTGCTTGCAGGACCGTGGCAATGGCCATCTCGCACACGTCGAAACGCCCTTCCCGCACCATGGGCGCGAAGGCCCGGTTGACGGGCGACACGTCGGCGAATTCCAGCCGCAGCCTGTTCGACGCGACCTGGCCGGACTTGAGCGCCGCAGTGTGCTTGTAGGTGCCGACCGCCGCGCGCAGCACGGGCACCTCGGCCGCCCCCGGCGCAGTCCCGCCCGGCATTGCTCAGCCCTTTGCGTCCGCGAAGGGACGGTAGGCAAGGCCCTTGGCCGCCAGCTTGTCCCGCATCCCGTAGATGTCGAGGCCCAACTCGCCCGCCTGCAACCGGGCGCGGGTGCCCGCTTCCTTCTGTTCGCGCGCCTCGGCCGCGCGCAGCACGTCCGCCGCCGCGAGGCGCGGCACGACCACCACCCCGTCATCGTCGGCCACGACCAGGTCGCCGGGCCGGACGAGCTGCCCTGCGCAGACCACGGGCACGTTGACCGCACCGAGCGTTTCCTTGACCGTGCCCTGGGCCGAGACCGCCTTGGACCAAACGGGGAAGCGCATGGCTGTCAGCGCCGCCACGTCGCGCACCCCGGCCTCGATCACCAGGCCCCCCACGCCGCGGGCCGCCAGCGAGCAGGCCAGCAGCTCGCCGAAGTAGCCGGCGTCCGAGGGAGAGGTGGGCGCGACCACCAGCACGTCCCCCGCCCGGCACTGCTCGACGGCCACGTGCAGCATCCAGTTGTCGGCGGGCGCGATGGAAACGGTGACGGCGCTGCCCGCGAGCTTCGCCCCCGGCCAGACCGGGCGCATGAACGAGGCGAGCAGGCCGGTGCGGCCCTGCGCCTCATGCACCGTCGCCACCCCGTATGGCGCGTAGGCCTCCGCGACCTCGCGTGCGACGCGGGGCGGGTCGGTGAACACCACGCCGGCGGCCATGCTTGTCGTCCCGCTCACGATGCGATCCCTCCTTCTGCCAAGTCGTCCTGTCCGGCGACCCGTGTCGCGTCCTCGCCCAAGCCCTCCGGCAGCGGCGGCGTGCCATGGGTGTGGAAGCTCTCGATGGTTTGCAGCCCCCAGGCCTGGCCCTTCCTGCGTTCGGCCTCGGTCCAGGTGATCGGCTTCCAGTCGGGCGCCAGCACGAGCCGGGCGCCGGCGTTGGCCACCTCGACCCGGTTGCCGCCGGGTTCATAGACGTAGAGGAAGAAGGTCTGCTGGACCGCGTGCTTGTGCGGCCCGGTCTCGATGAAGACGCCGTTCTCCAGGAAGATGTCGGCCGCGCGCAGGATCTCCTCGCGGCTATCCAACGCGAAGGTGACGTGGTGGAAGCGGCCCGGCACGCCGTGCGCTTCGCGCGTGTAGGCGAAGTCGTAGCTCTTGTTGGTGCAGGTCAGCCACATGCCGGCCTCCGTGCCGTCGTCGAGCACGATCTGCTCGGTGAGTCGGAAGCCGAGATGGCGCTGGAAGAACTCGCGGTTGGCCCGGATGTCGGCGGCGAGGCAGTTGAAGTGGTCGAGCCGCCGCACGTTTACGCCGCGTGCCGGGAAGCGCTGCGCCTGGTTCTTGAGCGCGGGGCGCAGCGCGGGCGGCGCCTGGTACCACTCGGTCTCGTAGTAGATCTCCAGCAGATGCCCGTCCGGGTCGCGGAACTGGAAGGCCGGGCCGTGGCCCAGCTCGCCCTCGTGCCAGCCCACCGCAAGGCCGGAGCCTTCCAACGCCGCCACGCGCCGGGCCAGCGCCTGCGGGCTGCGTGCGCGGAAGGCGGCGTGGCCCAGCCCGGAGGTGTCCGAGGCCGTGAGCTGCAAGGAGTAGCGCTCGTAGTCGTCCCAGCCCCGGAGGTAAACGGAGGCGCCCCGGCGTCCGCTCTCGGTCATGCCCATCACGTCCACGAAGAAGCGCAGGCTTTCCTCAGGCTTGGGCGTCAGCAGCTCCAGGTGGGCCAGATGGGCCACGTCCATAACCGGCTCGTCGTGCATGGGATCGTCTCCTGGACGGAGGCAAGCGTTGATGGGTGGCGGGCGCAGGAAACCCGCGTCCCCTAGTGCGCGGCAGCTTGCGTCGTCGCCATGCCGGCGCGTTCAAGCTGCGTCGATGCGATGGCGATTGCCGCGCAGAGTGCCGGGACCGCCAGGATCGCAAGGATTGGGCTGAAGCCCCATCCCAATCCCAGCAGGGCGCCGCCGACAGCCGAACCCAGTATGCTGCCGAAGCGCCCGATGCCGAGCATCCAGCTCACGCCGGTCGCACGCGCCATCGTGGGGTAGCAGCCTGGAGCGAAGGCGTTCAGGCCGGTTTGCGCGCCGCTCATGCAGAACCCGGTGGAGAACACCAGCGCCGCTAGTGCGGGCGACACCACGCCCAGTTGCGACACAGCCAGGACGCACAGGCCGCCGCACAGATAGGCCGCCCCGATCACGAATGCCGGGCGTGCCCTGTCCATCGCCCAGCCGACGACGACCGCGCCGGCCGTGCCGCCGATCTGGAACATCGCGGTCACGTTGGCGGCGGTCGCGATGGACAGGCCGGCGTCCTTCATGATCGTGGGAAGCCAGCCGGTGAGCAGGTAGATCACCAGCAAGCCCATGAAGTAGGTGACCCAAAGCGCCACCGTGGTCACGCCGTAGCCGCGGGAGAACAGCACGCCGATGGGCTTGCGCGCCTGCAACGGCGGCTCGGCCGAGACAAAGGTTTCGCCGCCCGAGAAGCGGTGCCCGGCCACGCGGCCAAGCGTTGCGGCGATCTTCTTGGACCCGGCTCCGCGCAAGGCCAGCAAGCGCGCCGACTCCGGCAGGAACAATGCCAGCACGGGAACCAGGAGCAGCGGAACGGCGCCCCCGAGCACCAGCACGGAGCGCCAGCCGTGAAGCGGGATCAAGTACCCGGCCGCAAGGCCGACGGCGGCCGAGCCGAGGTTGAACCCCGTGAACATGATCGTGATCATCAACCCGCGCCGCCGCTGCGGCGCATATTCCGACATCAGCGTCGTGGCGTTGGGCATGGCGGCGCCCATGCCCATCCCGGCAAGCAGGCGCAGGACCGCCATCTCGACCGGCGTGGACGCATAGGCGGCCGCGAGCGTCAGCAGGCCGAACAGCAGGATGGACGCGATCAACACGACCTTGCGCCCGAACCGGTCCGAGGACGGGCCTGCCACCAAGGCCCCGATCACCAGGCCGAACGGGGCGGCGCTGATCACGATCCCGAAGGCCGGACGGGAGATGTCCCATGCTTGCAGGATCGAGGGGGTCACGAAGCCCATGATGGCCACGTCCATGCCGTCGGCGACGACCACCAGGAAGCACATGGCAACCAGGAACCATTGGAACGCCGAGATCGGCCGCTCGTCGATGAAGGCCTTGATATCGACGCTGCCTGCCCGTTGCTCTCCGGCGGCTGTAAAAGCCGCGTTCCCGGCGTTGTCCGCCATTGTTTCCTCCTGAAGCCATAGCGAAGTGCGCGCCAGCAGATGCGGAACCGCCGCTCATGCCTGCATGCCGCCGGGCACCGGTGTGGTGGCGGGCGGGCGATGCCGGTCGCGTGTGGAGGCAGTGTGCATCGGGTGGACCCTCCCTGCGGCGGCCGTTTGCCGGCTGGTGCGCTGATCGTTGCCTCTGGGCGGCGTTCCGCGCAAGACGCCTGAAGCCGGTCCCGCTTTATGCCTGCGCGCCCGGCCCTGTCCTATCGCGTTTTCCGGCTTTGCTATCACCCCGGGTTATAGCTGGCGCGAAGCCGCGCTCGGCGATTTCGCCGACATAGGTGCGCAGGCAATCGGCAAAGGCCAGGGCCGCCGAGGAGAGTGCCCCGCCGCGCGGCAGGATCAGCCCTGCCGGCCGGTCCGGGGCCGGTATCGGCAGGGGCACCACGCGCAGCGTGCCGCGCATCAGGTCGCCCACCATCATCAAACGCGGCATGATCGAGAGCATGTCGGTTCCGTGCAGCATTTCCCGGATGAAGCCGTAGGAGCTGGAGCGGAGGGACCGCGCCGGATCGATCCCAAGCAGCGCGAGCAGGTGCTCGATCTCCTGGCCGACGCGCTGGGTGATCGTCGGCAGCACGAGGTCGTGGCAGCCCAGCGCCTCGACCGTCACCGCCTTGGACAGGATGGGGTGCCCATCGCGGGCAAGAACGGAGAGCGGCTCGGTCCACAGTGCCTCGCGCTCGAAGCCGTCCGGCATCGGCGGCCCATACAGGCGCCCCACGATCAGGTCGAGCTCGCCCGAGGCGCGCAACGGCAGCAGCTCGTGCCTGCGCCCTTGCTGCAGCCGCACCCGGATGCCGGGATGGGCGGCCGTGAGCCGGGCCAGCGTGCCGGGCAGCACGCCGGCCGCGGCGACGGGCAGGGCGCCGAGTGCTATGGTGCCCCCGCCAGGGCAGGAAAGCAGGTCGAGGTCCTCGTCGAGCCGGCGCAGCTCGGCGAGGATGCGCCGGGCCGAACGCACGAACACCGCACCCACCTCTGTCGGGCGCATGCCGCGGGAGTGGCGGTCGAACAGCCGGAGCTGAAGAAGGTCCTCCAGCTCGTGCAGGCTCTTGGTCAGGGCCGGCTGGCTGACGCCGAGGGCCACGGACGCTTTGAGCAGGCTTCGGTGCGTGTCAATGGCGTCCACGGCCCGCAGCAGGTGAAGGCGCAGGCGCTGGTCAAGGTAGCGGCGTGCCGTCATGCCTCCGCGCCTCCGGTTGCTCGACTGCGATCCGGTCCCACGCCGCGGCAACGGCTTCCGGGCTGCCGGCCGCGACGGCGCGCAGGTCGCGCGGGTAGTCCACGCCTGCTGCCTCGGCCGGGCGCACGGCATGGAACTGGCCGTTGCTCGCACGAAGCACCCAGCCGGACTGAGTGCAAGCATCGGACACGAGCCAGGCCGCGCCCGGTGCGACCGCCTGCGGCCGAAGCTCGTCCGGCTCGCCTTCAACGCCCCACATCCGGGTCTTGGCAACCGGCGAGATCGCGTTGACGACGATGCCATGCTCCGCGCCTTCCAGCGCCAGCACGTTCATGATGCCGGCCTGCGCGATCTTCGACGCGGCGTAGGTGGCAAGTCCCGCCTGCGCGTACTGCGGGTAGAGCGCCCGATCCGATGTGGTCAGCAGGATGCGGCCGTAGCCCTGCTCCCTCATCGCGGGCCAGGCCGCCTGCGCCAGCCAAAGAGGCCCTTCGACTTGGAGTGCCAAGGCGCGGGCGAGGAAGGCCGGTTCCAGCTCCTCGATCCGCTGGTAGCCCACCCAGCCAGCATTGTTGATGATGATGTCGAGCCGGCCATGGCGTGCCAACGCTTCCCGCACCAGCAGCAGGCAGCCCTCCCGGTTCTCGATTGGTCCGCTGGCCGCCGTCGCCGGCAGCCCTTCCGACCGGAGGTCGGCGGCAGCCTTGTCCGCGACTGCCGCATCCTCACCCTGGCCGTCAGGCCCGGCGCCGACGTCGTGCAGCACGACATGCGCGCCGCGCTCAGCCAGCAGCCGGCCATAGGCCAACCCAAGCCCCCGCCCGCCGCCGGTGACGATCGCCACCCGTCCACTGAACCCGATCATCCGTACCTCCTGTCGTTGAGGCCCGAATTTGCGGATCGGTCAGGCGATGCTCAAATACTGTTTGGCAGACCCGGTGATACCTTCTGACTATCGCACAGCGGCGACGGCGAGGAAGTTGGCGAGGGCCGGGCTTGGAGCGAGGCTGCGTCGGCAGAGCACGAGGTCGAAGGCGGCATCGTCCTGCATGATGGGCCGGTAAACGACCTCGCCGCTACGGAAGCCCGCCATGCTCGCCGGCACGATTGCAACCCCCGCCTCCGCCGCGACGAGCGAGAGGACGCCGTGCATCTGGCGTGCTTCCTGGGCGACCGAGGGCACGAACCCGGCGGCGGCGCAAAGGCGGACGACGCGGAGGTGGAAGCCGCGCCCCTCGGCTGCTGGCCAGAGGATGAAAGGCTCCAACGCCAGATCGGCCAGTCCGAGGGCGTCCTGTGCCGCAAGGGGATGGCCCGTGGGCAAGGCGATGGCGAGCCGGTCGTGATCGAAGTCGGCGAGCAGCAGGTCGCCGCCATCGGCAAGCGGCGGGATCAGCACGCCTAGGTCCAGTCCGCCCTGCCGCAGGGCGGCGACCTGGGCGGCCGACGTGGCTTCCCGCAAATCCAGCCGCACATCCGGCCAAGCCCTGCGGAACCGCCGGATCACCTCCGGCAACCGCCCATGCATCGCGCTGCCGACGTAACCGAGGCGGACCACCCCGCTCCGCCCCTCCGCCGCGTCGCGGGTTGCCGTCAGCGCCCGCTCGGCCTCCGCCACGACCTGCCGGGCGTGGTCGAGGAGCGTGCGGCCCGCCGGCGTGAGGCTGACCACGCGGTTGCCGCGCTCGATCAGCCGGGCGCCAGCCTCCTTCTCCAGCCTGCCGATCGCCGCGGTCAACGGCGGCTGCGACATGTTCAGCCGGGCGGCGGCACGGCGGAAGTGGAGTTCCTCCGCGACGGCGATGAACTGGCGAAGCTGGCGGATGTCGATCATGACGACCCTTTCTCTCGGCTGGCTTGCTGACCGCGCCCGCAGCGGCCACACTCCCCGCCAATGGCCTGGGCCGCCGCAGGGCGCCACCGGCGACATGCGGCTGATCGAGCCATCATCGGGACGGGCACAAAAGGAGGAGAACGGCCATGATGCAGGACCTGACCGGGCGCGTCGTCTGGATCACCGGCGCCGGGACCGGCATCGGCCGCGCCATGGCGCTGGCGTTCGCCGAGGCCGGGTGCCGCCTCGCGCTCACCGGACGGTCGCGGGAAACGCTGGCGGAAACACGAAGCCAGGTCGAAGCGGCGGGCGGACAGGCCATGCTGTCGCTCGCGGACGTGGCGGACCCGCACCAGGTGACCCGCGCGCACCTGGAGGTCGTGGAAGCGTTGGGCGACGTGCAGATCCTGGTCAACAACGCCGGCACCAACGCCCGCAAGCGGCACTGGGCGGAGCTGTCGCCCGCCGACATGGGGGCGGTCATGGACGTGAACGTGAAGGGTCCGTTCCAATGCGCGCTCGCGGTGCTGCCGTCGATGCGGGAACAGGGCGGCGGGCTGCTGATCCACGTCGCCTCGGTTGCCGGGACCGGCATCTTCCCGGTGTCGGGGCCGAGCTACACCGCCTCCAAGCACGCCGCCCGCGCTATGTCCGCCACGATCAACGCGGAGGAAGGCATCCACGGCATCCGCAGCGTGTGCATCAACCCCGGCGAGGTCGCGACCCCGATCCTCGACACCCGCCCGAGGCCGCCCGGTCCCGAGGAGCGCGCCCTCATGATCCAGCCGGAGGACATCGCCGCCGCCGCCGTGTTCGCCGCCCGGATGCCGCTGCGCACCTGCATGGCGGAAATGACCATCACGCCCACCGACAACCAGTTCTACCGCGCGACGGCGCAGGCCATCGCCGGGGCGCGGCGCTGATGGACGCGCTGCCCACGACGGTGGTGGCCGCGGACACGCTGCGGAGCTTCATCGCCGAAATCTTCGCCGCCGCCGGGTGCGGTGCGGAGGAGGCTGGGCGGATCGGACACCACCTGGTGTCCGCGAACCTCGCCGGGCACGACAGCCACGGGGTCATCCGCGTGCCGCGCTACGTGCAATGGCTGCACGAGGGCAAGGTCCGCGCCGGCCAGACGCCCACGGTGGCGGCGGAGAGCGCCAACCATGCGGTGATCGACGGCAACCTCGGCTTCGGCCAGACCATCGGCCCAGCGGCCGTGGACATCGGCATCGCCAAGGCGCGGGCGGCGGGGATCGCCGTCGTGACGCTGCGCAACTCCGGCCATGTCGGACGCATCGGCGATTGGGCGGAGCGCGCGGCGGAGGCCGGGCTGGTGTCCATCCACTTCGTCAACGTCGGCATGGGCGAGGTCGTGGCGCCGTTCGGCGGGGTGGACCGGCGGTTCGGCACCAACCCGTTCTGCATCGGCGTGCCGCAGCCGGACGCGCCGCCGCTGCTGCTGGACTTCGCGACCAGCATGGTGGCGGAGGGCAAGGTGCTGGTCGCCAGCAACGGCGGCAAGCCCGTCCCGCACGGCGCGATGATCGGCCCGGACGGCGCGCTGTCCAGCGATCCGCGCACGCTCTACGGCCCCATCGAGAACACCACGGTACGCGACCCCGGCAACGGCGAGGGCGCGCTGCGGGCGTTCGGGGACCACAAAGGCTCCGGCATCGCCTTCATGTGCGAAATCCTGGCCGGCTGCTTCGCCGGCAGCCCGACCGCCGGGCCGATCCCCGGGGCGAAGCGGGGCGGCATCGTCAACGGCATGTTGTCGATATACCTGGACCCGCAGCACTTCGGCGCCGCCGGGTTCGCGGAGACGGCCCAGAGCTTCGCCGAATACGTGAAGAGTTCCCGCCCTGCCTCGCCCGGGGCCGAGGTCCTGGTGCCCGGCGAGGCCGAAAGCCGCACCCACGCCGCACGCCTCCGCGATGGCGTGCCGCTGCAGGTGGAGACCTGGGCGGCGATCCAGGCGACCGGGGCTAAACTGGGCTTGACGCCGCCGAAATAGACGCGAAGCGGCGCGGGTCGATGGCGGGCAGGATCGCCCCAGCCGGCCCCGGGTCGCGCCCGGCGATCACGTCCGCCACCAGCTTGCCGGCGGCCGGCGAGGTCTGGATGCCGTAGCCGCCCTGCCCCACGCACCAGAAGAAGCCGTCGTCCGTGCCGTCCCAGCCGAAGGCCAGGCTGCGGTCGGGGGTGAAAGTACGGAGGCCCGCCCAGCTATGCTCGACCCGGCGCACGTCGATGTCGAGCGCCTGCTGCATCCGGTCGATGGCGATGGCCACGTCCAGCTCGTCGGGCTGCACGTCGTGCGCGTGCATGTCGGTCTCGTCGGCCGGGCTGACCATGAGCTTGGTGCGGGCCTCGGGCCGGATGTACCAGGTGTGGGCCACGTCCTGCACCATGGGCCAGCGCGTAACCTGCCAGGGCGCCGGGTCGATGACGACGCCGGTGCGGCGCTTGGGCACGAGGCCGAGCTTCGCGACCCCGGCCTGCTCCGCCACGTGGTCGCCCCAGGCGCCGGCGGCGTTGACCACGACCGGCGCGGCGAACGTGGCCCCTCCGCTGGTCTGCACGTGCCACGAGCCGTCCCGCCGTTCGATCCGGCCGGTGCGGTTGCGCAGGGCCAGCACGCCGCCCTGCGTGCGCAGCAGGCGCAGGAAGCCCTGGTGCAACGCCGCCACGTCCATGTCGAACGCATCATCCTCGATGGCCGCCCGGACCGCGTAGCCGGGCCGCAGCGCCGGGACCAGCTCCGCCGCCTCCGCGAGCGACGCTTCCCGCACGCCGCTGCCTTCGGCCAGGAACCGGCCCAGATGGTCGCGCTGCTCCGGCGGCGCCAGGAAGACGATGGGGCGCCGCGCCAGGATCGGCGCGTCGGCAAAGCCCGGCGGCGGGTTCTCCAACAACCCGCGGGACAGGCCGGTGAGCGTCCGCACGTCCGGCGGGCCGTAGTTCAGGATCCAGATCGCGGCGGAGCGCCCGGTGCTGTGATAGCCGGCCGCTTCCTCCGCCTCGATCAGCGCGACGCGGCGGTCGGCAGAAAGGTGGGCGGCGACGGTGGCCCCGGCGATGCCGGCGCCGATGACGATGGCATCGAAGGCGTGCGTGTCCATGGGCGCAGCATCACCGGGCCGGGCCGGCAGCGCAAGCGACCTGCGACGGCGCTACTTGGAATACACCAGGTCCGGCAGCCACATGGCGATCCCCGGCACGGCCGAAAGGATCGCCACGGCGACGGCCATGATGGCGACGAACGGCAATACCTCGGCGGCGAAGCGGCGCACCAGGCGGTCGCGGAAGTCGCCCTGCTCGGCGGTGCCGCCGGGGAACTGGCGGCTGATCTTCAGCGTGGAGGCCGCGGCGCGCGCACCTGGGGGCGCAGCAGCGCCGGAGCAGCCAGCATGATGCCCAGCGCGGCGCGGCGGGTAATCGGCATCGTTTGCTCCGCGGCTTCTTGTCTGTATCTTATTGCAGGTACGCTGGCCCCTCCCCGGGCGCAAGACCGCGGCGCGAATAGCGGAACCCGATATTGAACGCGTGGTGGCAGGCCGCTGCGGGCCGCGCACGATGCATTGGAATGGACGCGCCGTGACCTCTCGCGACTACCCTGCCCGTCCCCTTGTCGGCATCGGCGTCGTCCTGCTGAAGCCGCCCGGCGCCGTGCTCCTGGTGCGCCGGGGCAAGCCGCCGGGGATGGGCCAATGGAGCCTGCCCGGCGGGGCGCAGAAGCTTGGCGAGACCGCGGAACAGGCTGCGCGGCGCGAACTGGCCGAGGAAACCGGCCTCGCTGCCGGACCGCTCACCCTGGCCGCAAACGTTGACAGCATCCACTACGACGAGGCTGGGCGCGTGCAGTACCATTACACGATCCTCGACTTCGCCGGGCTGTGGCAAGGCGGCGACCCCGTCGCCGACGGCGACGCGACCGACGCGCTGTTCGCCCGGTTCGACGACCTGGACCGCTACGGGCTGTGGAGCGAGGCGCACCGGGTCATCGGCACGGCACGGCGGCTGCTCAACTGCGTTTCCGACGCGACGGCGACGCACGGCCGAAGTTGAGCGACGCGGCGGCGCCGGCGCAGATCAGGCCGACGCCCGCCGGGATCAGCCAAAGCGGCCTCAACAGGAAGGGCAACTCAAGCCAGGTCCAGCTCCAAGCCGGACTCTCCTTTTGCATCCAGGCGAGCCAGTTGCCATCCACCAGCACCAGGCTCTGCCCAAGCGTCATGCCCAGCGGCGTCAAGGCGGCGATGGCAACCGCGCCGACCAGGAACAGCGCAGCGAAGATGGCGAAGATGCGTGATGCGATCATACAAACAGCTTTTCGTTCGTCATCCCAGCATACAGCCCAGCCACGAACTCGCCATAGCCATTATAGATGCGGGTCGGCACGCGCTGGTTGTCGCCAAGCAGCCGCTCGGTCGCCTGGCTCCAGCGCGGGTGCGGCACGTCGGGGTTCACGTTGGCCCAGAAGCCGTATTCCTGGGGCTGGATGCCTTCCCAGAACGTCACCGGACGCTTGTCGGTGAAGGTCATTTTCACGATCGACTTTACCGACTTGAACCCATATTTCCAAGGCAGCACCAGGCGGATCGGCGCGCCGTTCTGTTTCGGCAGGGCCTTGCCATAAAGACCGGTCGCAATGAAGGCAAGGTCGTTGTTCGCCTCCGCCATCGTCACGCCTTCGACGTAGGGCCATTCAAAGGTGGGCAGGCGCAGCCCCGGCATCGTCTTGGGATCGGCGAGGGTCTCCATCACCACGTAGCGCGCCCCGGCGGCCGGGCCGGCCAGGCTGACCAGATCCCGCATCGGGAAGCCGGTCCAGGGCACGGTCATCGCCCAGCCCTCGACGCAGCGGTGGCGGTAGATCCGCTCCTCAAGCTGCACCCGCTTCAGGATGTCGTCCAGGTCCATCGTGCGCGGCGCATCGACCATGCCCTCGAACCTGATGGACCACGGCGAGACCGGCAGCCGCTGCGCGGCGCGCGAGATCGACTTGTCCGTGCCGAACTCGTAATAGTTGTTGTAGGTCGTCGCGTCCCGCTCGGCCGTCAGGTCCCGGCCGGCTTCGTACTTGCCATTGCGCGGCGCGCCCTGCGCCCACGCGGCGAGGGGCGTCGCAAGCAGGGCCGCCCCCGTCGCCCCTGCCAGCACGCCGCGGCGCGCCAGCATCAACGGCTCCGGCGTCGCGTCCCGTTCCGGCAATTCCCAGCCGCGGTTGGTCCTGATGTGCAAGGCGACGCCCTCCGCGAGAGTGCCCGGTGCGCGTGCCGGGCATCGACGCCTGCCGCTTCCCGACAGGTTGACCGTTATGTTGATTTCACGGGGCCGGTCTGCAAGGGTCCGGACGGGGCCGCCTGCCGGCCGATGGAGGCTGCCGATGAACCTTGCCGCATTCCCGCGCATCCGGCTGTGCCAGGCGCCCACGCCGCTGGAACCGCTGCCGCGTCTTACGGAGGCGCTGGGCGGCCCGAAAATCTGGATGAAGCGGGACGACCTGACCGGCATGGGGCTGGGCGGCAACAAGGTGCGCAAGCTGGAGTTCCTGGTAGGCGACGCGCTGGCCCGCGGCGCCGACCACCTGGTGACCCAAGGCGCCGTGCAGTCCAACCACGTGCGCCAGACCGCCGCGGTCGCCGCCAAGCTCGGCCTCGCCTGCACCGCGGTCCTGGAGCACCGGATCGAGACGGACGACGCCGCCTACCTCGGCAGCGGCAACGTGCTGCTGGACCGCCTGCTGGGCTGCGCCCTCGAATACCGGCCCGGCGGCACCGACATGCAAGCGGCCATTGAGGAGGTCGGCGCACGGCTGGCCGCCGCGGGCGCCACGCCCTACCTGATCCCCGGCGGCGGTTCGAACGCCACCGGCGCCCTGGGCTACGCGGCGGTCGCCTCCGAGTTGGTGGCCCAAGCCAACGAGCTTGGCCTACGCATCGACCGCCTGGTGCACGCGACGGGCAGCGCGGGCACGCAGGCCGGGCTGGTGGCCGGGCTGCACGCCCTCGGCAGCCCCATCCGCGTGCTGGGCATCGGCGTCCGCGCGCCGAAGCCGACGCAGGAGGCGAACGTCTTGCGCCTGGCGCGCGCCACCGCAGAGCACATGGGCGTGGGCCGCCCGGTTCCGGCGGAGGCGGTGGAGGCTAATTGCGATTACGTGGGCGGAGGCTACGGCGTGCCGACGCCTGGCATGGCGGGGGCGGTGCGGATGCTGGCGCGGCTGGAAGGCATCTTCCTGGACCCAGTGTATTCCGGAAAGGGCATGGCCGGGCTGATCGACCTGATCCGCCGGGGCGCCTTCGCGGCAGGGGAGAACGTGGTGTTCCTGCACACCGGGGGATCGTCGGGGTTGTTCGGCTATGCGGATTTCTTCAACGAGACGGCGTGAGCCATCGGCGGGACTGCGGCTGTCATGCAGGGAGCGTGGCGGGCCAGGAGGCTGCCGCCGGCATTCTGGCGTGACGCACCCGTTGCGGTTGTCGGCGATTGCGCATGACCCGATATCGTCAAGCAACTAGGAGGGTTATGGATGAGCGACCTATACGATGCCGACGTGCTGGAATGGTCCGAGCACCAGGCCCGGCTGCTACGCCGGCACGCGGCTGGCGAACCAGGCAACGAGGTGCCCGATTGGGCCAACATCATCGAGGAAGTCGAGGGCGTGGGCCGCAGCCAGCTATCCGCCGTCCGATCCCTGCTCATTCGGGCGCTTGAGCACGACCTGAAAATCAAGGCGTGGCCGCAATCGCGCGACCTGCCGCACTGGAAGGTCGAAGCGCGCCGGTTCCGCATCGACGCGGCCGAAGCGTTCACGCCGTCCATGCGGCAACGCATCGACGTGGACCGGCTCTACCGCAAAGCCCTGACCCTGTTGCCCGAGGAGATGGACGGCCAACCCCCGTTGCCGGTTGATCCTGTTTGCCGCATCACGCTGGACGAGTTGCTACAGGAAGCATTCTAAGCGGGGAGCGCCAAAACGGTCCGCAAGGGCGCCATGCAACGCTTGAGAACGGACGCACGGCATGGAGGCTTTGCGACTGCTTGCTGAAATGGTGGGCCCGGTGGGACTCGAACCCACGACCACAAGATTAAAAGTCCCGTGCTCTACCAACTGAGCTACAGGCCCGCACCGCCGCAATCCGCCACCGCGGACCACGGCGCATCCCATATTACGACTTGGCGTCGGCCGCCACCTGCACGCGGATGATCTTGTCCGGGTTCGACACCGTGCCGCCCCCGCCGCTGCCGCGCTTGATCTTGTCCACGAACTCCATGCCCTGCACCACTTGGCCCCAGATGGTGTACTGGCCGTC
>CAXUIQ010000033.1:0-14924 GCA_964250815.1 uncultured Acetobacteraceae bacterium | reverse complement strand
AGTGGCACTACCAGCACACGCCGAACGACCCCTTCGACTACGACAGCGTCTCGGAGAACGTCCTGGTCGAGGCGCCGGTGAACGGCAGGACGGCGAAGCTCGCGCTCACCGCAGACCGCAACGGCTTTGGCTACGCGGTGAACCGCGACAACGGCGAGTTCATGTGGGGCACGCCCTTCGTCAAGAAGTCCACCTGGACCAAGGGGCTGAACCCGGAAACCGGCAAGCCCGTCGAGTACGACCCGAACCAGCCGGTGCAGCACTACAACGCTTCCGTCACGCCGTCGCGCGAGAACAAGGTGGCGGACATCTGCCCGGGCAACATGGGCGGCAAGAACTGGCCGCCCACGGCCTACAACCCCACGCTGATGCGGTGGTATATCCCGGTGATCGAGAGCTGCAACACGATCACGGTCGAGGAAACCAAGCCCGGCTCCTTCAAGCCGCGTGAGTTCTACACCGGCGGCGGTCCGAGCGAGCACCAGCGGATCACCGGCAGCATCACGGCAATCGACGTCACCACGGGCAAGGTCGCCGGCAAGGCGGAGACGCCGTTCCCGATGCTGGGCGGGCTGCTGGCCACGCCGGACCTGGTGTTCGCCGGCGACCCTTCAGGCCCGGTGATGGCGCTCGATGCCAAGACGCTGGACAAGCTGTGGTCGTTCAACACCGGGTCGGGGGTCAACGCGCCGCCGATGACCTTCACGGTGGACGGCAAGCAATACCTGGCCATCCTGGTCGGCTTCGGCGGCGCCTGGGACAAGTGGTTCATCGAGTCCACGCCGGAGCTGAAGACCACGGCGCCAAGCTCGATGCTCTACGTCTTCGCGCTCTGACCTCTCCGCGGGGGCCCATGACCTGGGGGTGGGGCCCCCCCCGGCTTCACAAGACACGGCTGGCCGGGGGGGGGCACATGGCCCCCCCGTGGGCCCCCGCCGCCCCCCCCCCCCCCCCCCCCCCCCGGCGCGCCCCCCCCCCGCCACTGCTTCCAAGGACTCGGCTGCCATGCGTGCGACACTTGCCACCGCCTTTCTGGGCGTCCTTGCCTTGGGCGCCTTGCTCCGTCCTATCCATGCCCAGGAGTCGCCGCACGGCACGGCGGCGGAGGGCAAACGTGTTTTCCAGCGGGCCAACTGCGTCGGGTGCCACAAGTGGCATGGCGGCGGCGGCGGCGGGTACGGCGGCGACGCGCTGTCCCTGCGCGCGACGCAACTCGACCGCGACCAGATCATCGAAACCGTGACCTGCGGCCGGCCCGGCACGGGGATGCCCTACTTCCAGCGCAACGCCTACGACGAGGAGGCCCACCCCTGCTACGGCATGGGACGGCAGGAACTGGGCAAGGACGTGCCGATCGAGGCAAACATCTTCCTGCGCCCGAGCGAGGTTGCCGCCGTCGCGGACTACGTGCTGGCCGACATCAAGGGCAAGGGCGAGCCGAACTATGCCGAGTGCGCCGCCTTCTTCGGCGAAGGGGCGCGCGTTTGCAACATCTACAAAACCGGATCGTCTGCCGAGGGCGCGCAGCCTGCCAAGCAGGGGGGGTAGCGGTGCGCCGCACCCTGGCCGTCTTGCTGATCGCGTTCGCGGCCGTGCGCCCCGCCGCCGCCGACACGCTGCCGGGGGCGGCCCCAGGAACACCCCCAGGAACGCCCGAGGACAACGACCTGCGCGAGTTCCGCATCGGCATGACGGCGGACGAGATGCCGCGCACGGGATACCTGGGCTTCGCCTGCGCCGACGCTCCCGGGCGCAAGCTGGACGGCTGGCAGGACTACCGGCAATGCCCGGCGGGGGCGTCCGGCTGGCACGCGGTCCGTTTCCAATACGACGAGGCCGCGAACCCGCTGGCCAAGGTCAACGGCTTGTACGAGGGCACCAAGGTCGGCGGCCATCCCGTGCTGCTCACGGCGCTGATGGGCGACGACGCCCGGCTCAAAGGTTTGGTGATCGAGACTGACCCGGCGGCCCGGCTCTACCTGCGGAAAAAGGCGTTCCTGTTCGGCGAGCAGGTGAAGGCCCGCTTCGGCGGCGCGAACTGGACCTGCGCCAGCCAGGAGCCTTCGGCGGAGCAGGAGCCGGTGGGCGGCGTGTTCGTCAACGAGCATTGCGAAAAGACGACGGCCACGCGCCGGCTGACGCTCGACCGCGTGCTGTACCGCCGGGCCGGGCAGGAGTTGAAGGACTTCGTGAGCCGGTCGCGGCTGGAAATCCTGGGCCGCGGGGACAGCGCGGCGGCGCGCATCGCGAACTGACGCGGCGACCGTTCCTGGGGTCGTTCGCCTCCATCACTTCAACCGAACCCCGCATTCCACTTTCCGCCCCCGCGGCCTTGCCGCTGCTCCGGGCCAGGCCAGAGTGGCGCACGGCGCCATGCCGCTTGGGCGCTGCCGTGAGGACGGCTTGCCGCGGCGCATTTCCCCAAGGACCGGAAAGCGCCTGCACTGTTGCGCTCCAGGGCTGAACACCTGGCGCAACGGGTTCGATGCTTTATAGACACCGGGCGGAGCCAGGGACGGGCTGCGGTAACGCCGGCGCCTGCTGATCCAATGCCCGGCCGTGCCGTCGCCTGCCATCTACATGGGGAATGACCGATGAAGCGGAGATTGGCGTTGTTGGCGGTGTGCGGGGTCCTCGGCTTCACGGGACCGGGCCGGGCGGCAAGCATCGCGGGCGCGAGCCTGCCGGACACCTACCCGCTGGCCGGGCAAACCCTGGCGCTGAACGGGATCGGCATCAGGACGCTGACCATCTTCCACGTGAAGGTCTATGTCGCCGGGCTGTACCTGCCGCAAAAGAGCCAGGATGCCCGCGCGATCCTAGCGTCGCCGGGTCCGAAGGTGGTCCTGCTGCAGTTCCTCCACGCCGCGTCGAAAGCGGACATCGAGAAGCAGTACCGAGAGGGCGAGGCCAAGAACTGCGGCCATGGCGAATGCCCGCCGGCCGACAAGGGCGACTACGAGCGCCTGATCGCGATGACGCCAGGCGCCGCGGTGGGCGACACGCTGACCTACGTGTGCACCCAGCGCGGCCTGCGGGTGCTGTTCAACAACAAGCAGGTCGGCGAGATCGCGAACGCCGACCTGGCCATGCGCATCCTGGCCGGCTTCATCGGCAGCAACCCGCCGTCGGAGGATCTGAAGGCGAGCCTGCTGGGTGCGGCGGCGCAGTAGCCGGCGTGCGCGCCGGCATCGAAGCGGGCGGCAGCACCGGTCCGCCCCAAGCGTTCACCGCCGTGGCGGCCCGGCCGCATCCGCGATTTCCCACCCGCAGCCAAGGGCGCGTCACAACGCGGCCAGGCCGGTCGCGATCCGGTGTGAAACGAACGGAGGGGACGCGCATTAAGGTGGCATGAACGCCATTGCCCCGTCCCGCCCCGCGCAGCACGTCGCCGAAGCCTTTCGGGCCACCGTCGCGGCATTCGACCGCGCGCATCCGGTGCTCGTGCTGAGCCACAACGACGCCGACGGCTTGTCCGCCGCCGCCCTGTTCGCCCGGGCCTTCGCCGCGGACGGCTGGCAGGTCCGCACGCGCGTCGTCGGCCGGGGCGAAAGCCCGTGGTCGCCGGAGATGCGCAGGGAACTTGCCGACGTTCCGGCCGGCGGCGTGGTGGTGGCCGACCTCGGCGTGCAGCCCGGCCTGCCGAAGCCCGGCGTGCCCACGGTCGTCGTCGATCACCACGTCCCCGGCGCCCCGCCGCCCGGCGCCGCCGTGATCACCGGATACGGCATGGACCCGATCCCGACCTCAAGCCTGCTCGCCTATTGGTGCGCCGGCGCGCTGGCGGATGCGGCGCCTTGGCTGTGGATCGCGGCGGTCGGCCTGATCGGCGACATGGCGGAGGACGCCGGCTTTCCCGAGATGGCGGAAGCGCGGCGCCACGGCATCACGGCGCTGCGGGATGCGGCGTCCTTGGTCAACGCGCCCCGGCGCACCGCGTCCGGCGACGCTTCCGCCGCGCTCGCGCTGCTGATGACGGCGGACGGGCCGCGCGAGATCGCCAAGGGCACCCGGCCCGAGGCTGCGGCGCTGCGCGCAGCGAAGGCGGAGGTCAAGGCGGAGCTGGACGCCGCGCGGCGCGTCGGCCCCAAGGTGCGGGGCGAGGTGGCGCTGATCCGGTTCAGCTCGCCCGCCCAGATCCATCCATTGATCGCCCAGCAATGGCGCGGCCGGCTGCGGGGGGAGATCGTGCTGGCGGCGAATGCCGGCTACCGCCCGGGCTGGGTCCACTTCGCCGTGCGCAGCGCCCGCGACCGGGACCTGGTCGCCTTCCTGGCCGAGCACCGCCCGCCGGGCGCGGACGAGGCCTACGGGTCGGGGCACCGGCAGGCGACCGGCGGCGCGCTGCGGCCGGCCGATTGGAACGTGTTCATAAGGGGCCTGGGGTTCGGGCCGGACGAGGAGGTGCCCGCATGACCAAGCTGCGGCTCGGCTTTCCGGTGAAGGTCATGGGCGTGCCGGGGCTGAAAAGCAACGACACGAGGCGCTGGCAGAAGGGGCCGCACCTGAAGACCTCGCTCGAATGCCTCGATGCGATCTTCACCTATTTGCAGAAGCGGCGGATCGACATGTACCGCATGTCGTCCGACTTGGCGCCCTATGCGACCCACCCGGACCTGCCGCAGTTCCACACCATGGTCGCCGACAGCGACGCGGAACTGCGCGCCACCGGCGCGCGGGCCAAGGAGCTTGGCATCCGCCTGTCGTTCCACCCGTCGCAATACGTGCTGCTGAACAGCCCGGACCCGGCGCTGACACGCAAGAGCATGTGGGACCTGGCGAGCCAAGCCGAGATGCTGGACCGCATGGAGCTGGGGCCGGAGGCGGTCCTGGTGACGCACGTGGGCGGCGCCTACGGCGACACGGAGGCCAGCCGCGCCCGCTGGGTGCAGACCTGGCCGACGCTGCCCGAGCACGTGCGGCGGCGGCTGGTGCTGGAGCACGACGACATCCGCTTCTCCGCGGCCGACGTGCTGTGGATTCACGGGCACACCGGCGTGCGGCTCATCTTCGATTACCAGCACTATTGGTGCCTGAACCCGGACGGTCTGGACGCGATGGACGCGCTGCGCGCCATCCTGCGCACCTGGCCGGAGGGCGTGCGCCCGAAAATCCACTTTTCCTCGCCGCGCACGGAGTTGCGTGAGGTGGTGCGGATGGACCGCAAGACCCGCAAGAAGAAGAAGGCGTTGTTGCCCCCGGTGTGGACCGGGCACGCCGATTTCACCAACCCGTTCGAGTTCGCGAGCTTCATGCGCGACGCCGCCGGGCTGGAGTTCGACGTGATGCTGGAAGGCAAGGCGAAGGACGTGTCGCTGGCCAAGCTGCGGCCGGACCTGCTGCGCTACGCCCCCGACGTGGCGGCGCGGTTCGGCGTGTTCCCGGCCGAGGCGAAGGTTTTGGAAGAGGAAGAGGCCAGCCTGGAAGCCGACCATGACCCGGAAGCGGACCCGGACGTGGACGAGGCGGCGTGAGCGGCGGCATCCGCCTGGGCAGGCAGGCGGCAGCCAGCGGTGTTTTCTGAAAATCCTGCCACGTCCCGCGTGATTGCCGCGTATGAAATCGTGCTTCGCTCCGGGCACCGGGAGTGCCTCATCGGCCGCCGCGGGTGTGTGTCGGGGCTATGGCCGTGGCGCTGAGTTCGCCCCTCATGCTTGCTCTACTGGCGACAAACAACTGAGTGCGCGATGCGTTGCCACGTCGGCAGTCCGCTTCCGGCTGACGATCATGGCGGGCCCGGGGATTGCCGGGCGCGGCGTCTCGTTGTAGCTGTCCAAATATAGCGTATGGGAGCGCAACGTGAGCGGTTTTTTGGCCAATGCCGGCCTGTGGCAGAAGCTCTACGGCTTTGAGGAGGCGCTCAGCGGCGTCCTGGGATCGCTCGGCGTCCCGTTCTCGCCCGTCCTCGTGTCGGGCGGCGTCGCCGATCCCGGCCTCTACAACCTGCCGGACCTCGCGCCGGTGACGACCGCGACGGTAGCGTATGCGGCGGGCGGCGCTCCCGTGACGGACACCTACACCGGCGTCACGCTGCATGACCTGCTCGACGCGGCGGGCGGCGCCCTTGTGACGGACGCCAAGAACGACGCGCTCAGCAAGTTCGTCGTCGCCACGGGCGCGGACGGCTACCAGGCGGCCTTTTCGCTGGGCGAGATCGACCCGAAGTTTGGCGGCCAGCCCGTGCTGGTGGCCTATTCGGACGCCGCCGGGCAGCTCGGCCCCACCGGCAGCGAGGGCCTGGCCCGCATGGTGGTGCCGGGCGATCACGCGGGCGGGCGCTACGTGTCCGGCCTGGTGGACCTCCAGGTGGGCAGCCTGGCCGAGCCGCCGCCCCCGGGGCCGGGCGGCGTGTCCGACCAGTTCGCCGTGTCCGGCCAGGTGGCCGACCCGGCGGCGTTCACGTCCGTCACCCTCGCCGCCCTGGACCAGCCGACGACCGAAACGGCCAGCTTCCTGTCCGGCGCGGGCCAAGTGACGGACACCTACACCGGCGTTCCGCTCTGGACGCTGCTGCAGGACCAGGGCCTGGTCACGGACCCCGCGATCAAGAACGACGTGCTGCGCTTCGGCGTGGCCGCGACCGGCAGCGACGGCTACCGCGCCTTGGTCTCCTTGGGCGAGATTGACCCAGCGTTCGGCAACCAGCCGGACCTCGTGGCCTATGCCGACACGGGCGGCCAGCTTGGCCCCGGCGGCAGCGCCGGGGCGATGCGCCTTGTGGTGCCCGGCGACCACGCGGGCGGGCGCTACGTGTCCAACCTGGTGGACCTCCGCGTCGTGGACCTGACCGCGCCGATGCCGGGCTGACCGGCAAGCGCGCCGGCTGCTCCGCCACCATGACGTCGGACGCCCTGATGACGGACGCAGCGTCGCCGCCGACCTTCGGCGCCAGGCCCGCCGTGTCCTCGTCGGCGGTGGAGCGCGCGTTCCCTGTTCCTCCGTCTGCACAAGCATTTGGCACTGGCGCAAGCGCTGTGCTTCGCTGAATACAACGCTTCCCTGGAGTTCATGGCCTGATGATGGATGATGCCTTGGCTGCGCCGGCCACAAGCGAGCGGGTCGGCAAGGCGGAATCGCGGGCGCGCCGCGTTGCCGTCGCCGTGCCCGCCACCCTGCGCCGCATCCTGCTTGGGGCCGCCCTCCTCGTGCCGCCGGCCGCGCCGGCTCTGGCTCAGGCCACGGAGGCGCCCGGCCCGCTGCGCGTGTGGGCGGCGGGCAGCCTGACCGGGGCGTTCAACGCCCTGCTGCAAGCGTTCGGCACGCCGCCGGGCGCGGCGGCGCAGCCCACCTACGGCCCGTCCGGGCTGCTGCGCGAGCGGCTGGAGCGGGGCGAGACAGCGGACCTGTTCGCGTCCGCCGACATGGGCCAGCCGCAGCGCCTGGCCGACGTCGGACGCGGCACGCCCGTGGTGCTGTTCGCCCGCAACCGCATGTGCGCGCTGGGCCGCGGCAGCCTGGGGCTGACGGAGGCCAACCTGCTCGACCGCCTGCTCGACCCCGCGGTCAAGCTCGCCACCAGCACGCCGGGCGCCGACCCCGGCGGCGACTACGCGCTTGCGGTGTTCGCCCGCGCCGAGCAGGTGCGCCCCGGCGCCCGGGCCACGCTGCAAGGCAAGGCGCAGCAGCTCGTGGGCGGCCCCAGCATGGCGCCGCTGGTGCCGGGCCAGGGGCCGAGCGAGGGCGTGTTCCTGTCGGGGCGCGCCGACGTCATGCTGGGCTATTGCAGCGGCGCCGACACGCTGCGCCGCGCCGTGCCGGACCTCGCCGCGGTGCCCCTGCCGCCCGCGCTGGAAGTCGGCCCGGAATACGGGATGACCGTGCTGTCGTCCAACCCGGCGGCGGCGCGCTTCGCGCTGTTCGTCATGTCCGGGCCGGGCCAGGCCATCCTGGCGAAGCACGGGCTGGTCCCGGTGGCGCTGCCCGCAACGCAAGCAAGGCCGTGACCATGCCGCGCCCTGCGGCGCCTGCAAGGCCCGGGCTGATCCGGGCAACCCATTCCCCCTACGGAGGCACCATGACCCGACACGCGATGCTTGGACTGGGCTTCGGCGGCTTGGTTGCCTTGACGCTCGGTGCCGGGCAGCCCGCCCATGCGCAATCGGACTGCGCCTCCAGCCCGGACGCGCTCGTCATCTACCACGCCGGCAGCCTGTCGGCGGCGTTCTCCGCGGTCGAGACGCTGTTCACGGAGCAGACGGGCACCTGCGTCAGGGACGTGGCGGCCGGGAGCCTCGACGCCGCGCGGCGGATCAGCGTCGGCGGGGAGCCGGCCGACGTCTTCGCCGCCGCCGACACCCTGGACATCAGCCTGCTGCTGCAGCCGGCGGGGCTGGCGAGCTACGCGATCACGTTTGCCGAGAACAGCCTGGTGCTCGCCTACACCACGGACAGCCGCATGGCGGACAGCATCGCCGGGCCGGGCGCGCCGTTCAGCCCGCCAGGCTCCGTCCCCAGGGCCGCTGCCGACTGGCCTGGGCAGGTCACGCAGCCCGGGGTGCTGATCGGGGCCACCAACCCCTTCCTCGACCCGACCGGCTACCGGGCGGACATGCTGTTCCAGCTCGCGGCGCTGCGGTATTCGGAGCCCGCCTTGTACAACACGCTGCTGGAGCACTACGCGATCACCCGGCCGGGCGACGTGCTCGGCGCCAGCTACGACTACCAGATCATCTACGAGAGCAGCGCATACGCGGCCTATCAGGCGAACCCGTCCGCCTACCGCTACGTCCGTCTGCCGCCCGCCATCAACCTCGGGGACGCCCGGCGGAACCGGCACTACAGCCAGGTGTTCACCGTGGTTCCGGGCCTCGGGCTTCCCGACACCGCGCCCAAGGTCGCCATTCCCGCCACCCACGCGGTTTGGGGCGTCACGATCCTGCAAACGGCGGCACACCACGCGGCCGCGGTGCAGTTCCTGCGACTGCTGTTCAGCCCGCAGGGCGTCGCGTTGCAGGCGGCCTTTGGCCCCACCCCGATCAGCCCGCCGGTGGCCAGCGCCGCCGACTACGGGCAGTTGCCGGCTGAGCTGCAGCCGCTCGTGAGCAAGCAGTAGCAGCCGGCCGCGCTTCCCGGCCCGGCTACTGCGGCGGCAGCGGGACCGCGTAAAGGCGGAACGGAAGCTTCGGCGGCTGCTTCTTCAGCTCGGGGTCAAGCAGGTGTTCAAGCTGCCCCTCTGCGACCCAAGCGGTGCTGCCCACCTGCGTCACCGAGACCGGCCCGGCAAACCCGTCCTTGATCGTGTCGATCTTGGCAGTCCCGCCATCGACGGTGACCAGGTCGAGGCTTCCGCCGCCTTCGACCATCAGGAACGTGTTGCCGCCATACGCGCGGAGGCCGTCCGGCAAGGTGAGCTTGCGCGAGGTTTGCAGGGTCGTCACCTCGCCGGCCCGGCCGTCCGCCACCGCGATCCTGAACAGGCCGCCGGGCGTGAACGTGTTGACATAAACGGCGCCGTCGCTGCCGAACGCGATCCCGTCGAGGCCGGCGCCCCCCTTTGGCGGCGCGAACCGCGGATCGCTGGCCCAGACCTCGAACGCGCTCCCGCCGGGCTTCAGGCGCAGGACGTGCGGGTTGAACGAGTCGGTCACATACATGGAGCCGTCCGGCCCAAGCGCGATGTCGTTGCACAGCGTCGGGCTGCCGGGAAGCGGCGTGCTGCCCTTGGCGTCCCCGGTCGTGAGGTCGAACGCCACGAGCGCGCTGCCCTTGGCCGTGCCGGGTCCGGGAACGCCGAAGCCGGAGGTGTTGTTCGAGCACGCCAGGAGCGTGTTGGACGCCTCGTCGGCGAGCACGCCGAAGATCGAGCGGCTGCCGTTCGCGCCCGGCTTGATCCAGGGTTCCGCCTTGTCGGCGCCCGGCTTCGCCCGGACGACGCCGCCCTCGGCGAAGCTGCCGACGAACAGCGTGCCGTCCTTTGTGGAGCCGAGGCTTTCCGGGAAGGCGCGGTCGCCCGGAAGGGCCACCTCGGTCGGCGCCGGAGAGGCGCCGCCGACCGCCACCGCGGCCGCCAGCGCCGCACATGCCGCGAACGCCGGAGGCGCGCGGCGCGGACGGCCCCGGCGGGGCGCTCGGGCCAGGCTTGTTTTTGCCATGGTTGATCCCTCCCTTGTTTCTTGTTGATCCTTGGCCGGGCGGCGCGCCGGATCAGCCCGTCTTGATCCAGACCGCCTTGACGTTGAGGTACTCCTCGACGTGCTGCTTGCCGCTTTCACGCCCGTAGCCGCTCATCTTGTAGCCGCCGAACGGCACCGCCGGGTCCATGGCCTGGTAGCAGTTGACCCAGACCGAGCCGGCCCGCAGGCTGCGCGCGAGTTGGTGTGCCTTGCTGACATTTTGGGTCCACACGCCGCTGCCAAGGCCGAAGCTCGTCCGGTTGGCGCGCTCGACGACCTCGTCCACGTCTGTGAACGGGATGGCCGAGATCACGGGCCCGAAGATCTCCTCCTGCGCGATCCGCATCTCGTCGCGCACGTCGGCGAACACGGTGGGCGGCACGAACCAGCCCTGCGCCAGGTCGCCCTCGGTGAGCCGCTCGCCGCCCGACAAGGACCGCGCGCCCTCCTGACGGCCGATCGCGAGATAGCCGGTCACGCGGTCGAGCTGCTCGGGCGAAACCAGCGGGCCAACCTGGGTGTCGGGGTTGCTGCTGTTGCCGACCCGCAGCGTCTTGCCGTATTCGGCGACGCGGGCGGTGAACTCCTCGTAGATTTTCTGCTCCACGAACAGCCGCGTGCCGGCCGAGCAGATCTGGCCCGAGTTGGCGAACACCGCCATGCCCGCGCCCGGCACCGCGGCGTCGAGGTCCGCATCGGCGAACACCACGTCGGGCGACTTGCCGCCCAGTTCGAGCGACACCCGCTTCAGGTTGCCCGCCGAGGCCTGGACGATCTTCTGGCCCGTCAGGTGCGACCCGGTGAACGCCACCTTGTCCACGTCCGGATGCGCCGCCAGCGCCGCGCCGGCCGTTTCCCCGTGTCCGGTCACGACGTTCACCACGCCCGGCGGCACCCCAGCCTCCTGGCACAGCTCGGCCAGGCGCAGCGGGGTCAGTGGCGCTTCCTCCGCTGGCTTGAGCACCACGGTGCAGCCGGTCGCGAGCGCCGGGCCGATCTTCCAGATGGTCGCGGTGAGCGGCCCGTTCCACGGGATGATCGCGCCCACCACGCCGACCGGTTCCTTCAGGGTGAAGGATACGTAGTCGCCCGGCAGCGAGTTCTCGATCGTCTCGCCGTGGATCGCGGTCGCCTGGCCCGCGTAGAAGCGCAGCATGCCGAGCGCGCGCAGCCGGCTGGCCCGCGTGCGGCTGATCGGCGCGCCCATGTCGAGCGTATCGAGCGCGGCCAACTCCTCGAAGTGCTGCTCGACCAGGTCGGCGAGGCGCAGCAGCAGGGTCTGCCGCTCGAACGGACGGGCCTTGCGCCACGGGCCGTCGAAGGCGCGCCGAGCCGCCGCGACCGCGCGGTTGATGTCCTCGGCGTCGCCCTCGGCCACGGAGGCGAGCACGGCGCCGGTCGAAGGATTGAGCGTGTCGAACGTTCGGCCCGACGCCGCCTCGACCCACTTGCCGTCGATCAGCAGGCGCTTCGGCTGGCCGATCAGGAAAGGGTGGCGGGCCGGGTCCAGCGGGGCCGCGGCGTTCATGGCAAGTCTCCAAAGACGTGTTCGGTGGGACAGGGGGCGTGGCCGCCCGCCGGTCCGGCCAGGGCCGCCAGGAAAGAGCCAAGGCCGGCGCTGCGCAGCGGCAGCCAGGGCTTGCCGAACTGGCGGCACAGCCGCTTCACCGCCAAGGCGGCGTCGTGGCTCACGCAGTCCACGGGGAACGCCACCCGGTCGGCTTGGCTGACCAGGCCGGGCAGCAGGGACGGGTGGTCGTGCCGCCCGCCGTCGTGGCACAGCAGGGTGCCGCCGGCGGCCTCCAACGACGCCCGCATCTGCTCCGTGCAGCCGGGCCGGCCGCCGACGTAGAGGATGCGTTCGGGGAGCAGGCCCGCGGCCGCCTCCGCCGCGTCGGATGCGCCTTGCCGCCGTTCCAGCGCGGCCAGCTCCCGCTGCACCGCCGCCTGCGCCGCCTCGGCGTCCCGGGCGCGCCGCTCCCAACGCTGGGCCGCCTCCCACGCGCCGGCGGCCCGCTGCTCCAGCCGCTCGCGCCGGCCGGTTTCGCGGTCGAGGCGGGTTTCCAGGTCGGACACCAGATGGCGGAACGCGGCCAGCGCGTCCCCGTCGCCAGGGTCCGCGGCGTCCCGCACCTGCCGCACGGCCAGCGCGCCAAGGCGGCGGATCGTCGCGTCGCGCGAGGTCACGGCCTCAAGCAGCCGGGCCTGCTGGCGCGCCACCTTGGCGAGCAGCGCGGCATTCTCCGCTTCCAGCGCCGTGAGCCGCCGGATGTCGGCCCGGTTCGCAGCGCCCACCAGGTGCGACAGCATGTGCACGTCGCCGAACGCCCGGCGCATCCCGGCGTGCCCGACGTCGGGGTGGGTGAGCACCGCCCAGTAGGCGCCCGGGATGTCGCCAGCACCCTGCGCCTCGGCCCAGCCCTGCATCACCGCCTCCTCCCCGTGCAGCCGGGCAAAGCGCTTGATTGCCGCCCCGTGCCGGTGGTCGAGCGCCTTTTGCAGCAGCTTGGACGCGGCGTTGTGCCGGCAGCACAGGCCGACGGCGCGGGAATGCAGGTCGTGGTCGGACAGCTGCGGCACGTCGGCCGGCAGCGCCTTGCCCATCACGCGCCGCAGCTCGCCCGTGGTGAGGCAGGTGCCGACAATGGAGCAATGCACGGACCCGTTCAGCTCCCACAGCCTGGACCGCTGGCGCTTCGGCGCCGGGCCGGTCCATGGCGCTTCCCGGGCGCCGTTGTGCAGCAGGCTGGCGAGCCTGTCGGCCGCCTGGGGCTGGAAAGGTTGGCCGGCCGCGGTCATGGCAGCGCCGCGCCGCGCATGATGGCCTCGCCCGGTGGTCCCATGCGACCCATGCTCATGTTCCCTGCCATCGTTGTATATGACCAAGCATAACGTTTGGACGGCAAGGCTGCCAAGCCGGATTGCGGCGCTGCAAGCGGCATTGCCGCACATCCCCGCACACCGGCTCGGCTGACGTGGAAATGGCGGGGCCTTGCGCCCCGCCAGCCATCGCCGTTGACCAGGTTGAACACGCCCGGCGGCCGGGGTCGGCAAGGCGGCAGGCCGCCCCGCCGCCCGACCCTGGCCGCGGCTCAGAGCGCCGCCGTGACCGCCTTCACTTCGAGGTAGTTGTGCAGCACTTCCTCGCCCATCTCGCGGCCCCAGCCGGACTGCTTGTAGCCGCCAAAGGGCAGGGAGGCGTCGAACACGTTGTGGCAGTTGATCCAGATCGCCCCGGCGCGGATGCGCCGCGCCATCTTGTGCGCCGTGCCGATGTCGCGCGTCCAGACCGACCCGGCCAGGCCATAGATCGTGTCGTTGGCTTGGCTGGCGATCCGGTCCAGGTCGTCGTCGTCATAGCGCGAGGCGACCAGCACGGGGCCGAAGATTTCTTCGCGCACCACCGCCATGCCGGGCGTCGTCTCCGCCAGCACGGTGGGCTGCACGAACCAACCGCCCGCGCCGCTGGCCTCCGCGCCGGAGCCGCCGCCGGTCGCCACGCGGGCGCCATCCGCCCGACCGCTGCTGATGAGGCCCGTCACCCGGTTGAACTGCTCGTCCGACACCAGCGGCCCCATCTCGGTCGAGGGGTCGAGGCCCGGGCCGACCTTGATGCGGCTCGCGATCTCCGACACGCCGTCCAGCACGCGGTCATACACCTTGCTGTGGACGAACAGGCGCGATCCCGCGGAGCAGGTCTGGCCCTGGTTGAAGAAGATCGCGCCGGCGGCACCGGGGACGGTGCGGTCGAGGTCGGCGTCGGGGAACACGACCACCGGCGACTTGCCGCCCAGCTCCAGCGTGACCTTCTTGAGGTTCCCGGTGGCGGCGCGGGCGATCAGCTTGCCGACCTCCGTGCTGCCGGTGAACGCCACCTTGTCCACGTCCGGGTGGTTGGCGAGTGCTGCGCCCGCGGTTTCGCCGAAGCCCGGCAGGATGTTGACCACGCCCGGCGGGAAGCCGGCCTCCAGGACCAGCTCGCCGAGGCGCAGGGCCGAGAGCGGCGTCTGCTCGGCGGTCTTCAGCACCACGGTGCAGCCGACCGCGAGCGCAGGCGCCAGCTTCCAAGCCGCCATGAGCAGCGGGAAGTTCCACGGGATGATCTGGCCCACGACGCCCACCGGCTCCCGCAGGATGTAGCTGTGGTAGTCGCCGGGCGCGGACAGGCTCAACGTGGAGCCGCGCACCTTGGTGGCCATGCCTGCCATGTAGCGGAACATGTCGATGGCGAGCGGGATGTCGGCGGCGCGGGCCACGGTGACCGGCTTGCCGTTGTCCAGGCTTTCGATCTCGGCCAGCTCGTCCGCATGCGCTTCCATGAGGTCGGCCAGGCGCCAAAGCAGTTGGCCGCGGGCCGACGGCTTCATGCGCGGCCATTCGCCGCCGTCGAAGGCGCGGCGGGCGGCGGCAACCGCGAGGTCCACGTCGGCGGCGTCGGCCTCCGCCACTTCAGCGATCTGCTGGCTGGTCGCCGGGTCGAACACGGCGAAGCGCTTGCCCGACTTCGCCTCCACCCATTCGTTGTCGATCAGCAGGCGGCGCGGCTTGGAGATGAAGTCGGCGGCGTCCGCGCCGAGCTTTCCGAGCGTGACGGATACGTCCATGAGTTGTGCCTCCCTCCCATCGTTATGCACAATAAAGCATAACGCGGGGCGGCGAGGTTGCCAAGCGCGTTTGCGGCGCCCGGCTTGGACTCAGGCGGGCGGAGGGGCGAGCAGGGCTTGCAGCCGCTCAAGTTCGGCCGCGCCTCCGCCGGCGGCGCGCTGCTCCAGCGTGCGGTAAAGCCGGACGACTTCCGCGCCGGGCGGCAGC
>CAXUIQ010000032.1:0-15474 GCA_964250815.1 uncultured Acetobacteraceae bacterium | reverse complement strand
TCGTCGAGCATCAGCAGGCGCGGCTGCGTCATCAGCGCGCGGCCGATGGCCAGCATCTGCTGCTCGCCGCCGGACAGCGTTTCCGCCCGCTGCGTCAAGCGCTCCTGCAGCCGGGGGAACAGGCTGAACACTAGGCCGAGCGGCTTGAAGCGGTCCGGGTCGCCCCGGCGGGCGTAGGCGCCGAGGCGCAGGTTGTCCTCCACCGACAGCCGCGGGAACAGGCGGCGGCCTTCCGGCACCAGGCCCACGCCGGCCCTGGCGATCAGATGCGGGGCGACGCGGGCGAGGCTTCGGCCGTCGAATGCGATGGCGCCCTCCGTCGCGACCTGCCCGGCGATGGCGCGGAGCAGGGTACTCTTGCCGGCGCCGTTCGCGCCCAACACGGCGACGATCTCGCCCTTCGTCACCGAAAGGCTCACGCCTTGCAGCGCGCGCAGCCCGCGGTAGGCCGCCGATACCCCGTCCAGCCGGAGCAGCGGCCCAGGCGGCACGCTTTCAGGCGGCATACTTGTCGCCGAGATAGGCGCGGATCACGTCGGGATGGCGCACGACCTCGACCGGCGACCCCTGCATCAGCACGCGGCCCACGTTCAGCACCACGGCGCGGTCCACCAGCGGCAGCACGACTTCCATGACGTGCTCCACCATCACCACGGTGATGCCCTGGTCGCGCACGGCGCGGACCAGCCCGACGCCGGCGGCAGCCTCCGTGGGCGTGAGGCCGGTCAGCATCTCGTCCAGCAGCAGCAGGCGCGGCCGGGTGGCGAGCGCGCGGGCGATCTCAAGCCGGCGCTTCTCGGGCGGCGTCAACTGGTGCGCGGGCGCATCCGTACGCGCAGCCAGCCCCGCAAAGTCCAGCATGTCCTGCGCCGCCCGCATCGCCTCGCGTGGGCGCGCGCCGCGGGCGAAGGCGCCGACCATGACGTTTTCCAGCACCGTCATGCCGTCGAAGCTCCGCACCACCTGGAAGGTGCGGGCCACCCCGGCCCGGGCGCAGGCGACCGGGCCTCGGCCGCTGATCGCCGTGCCGTCCAGCAGCACCTCGCCGCGGTCCGGGCCGACCTCGCCGGAGATCACGTTGAACAGGCTGGTCTTGCCCGCGCCGTTCGGGCCGATCAGCCCCAGGATTTCGCCCGGCGCCACGTCGAAGCTGATATCGACATTGGCCGCGACGCCGCCGAAGGTCTTGCTGACCCCGCGAACCTGCAGAAGCGGCGTCACCCCCGCTCCGGGCCGAGCCGACGCGCGACCGCAGCCTCCAAGCGTTCCAGCCCTGCGTCCGGAATGCCCCAGCCGCGCAGCGCGTCGGCGGTCTGCAGCAGGTAGCCCGCCGCCGTGCCGCCCGGGCCGACGCCGGCCGCGAGCAGGTCAACGACTTCCGACTCCGGCACCGCGCCCGCATGGAGCGGGTGCCGCGGGTCGGCCACGAAGGTCACGGCGGCGACCGGGCCAGCCTCCGTCGCCGCATCGACCCACTCGGCCGTGTAGTAGCCGCCGGCCATCTCCTGCTTCCAGATGGTCCAGAGCGCCTGTTGCACCGTGTCCTCCGCCAAGTGGAAGGCGATCCCCGCGCAGGCGCCCGGCTGCCGGTCCAGCCCAAGGGTCAGGGCGGGCTGCTCCACCGTGCCGCGGTTCCGGTTGTCCCAGATGCAATAGCGGCGCACCAACCCCTCGACCGTCCCGGCACGGGCCGCATCGTGCGCGAACCCATCCTCCCAGATCAGCGCGCCGTAGGCGAATACCCAAATCCCGTCCGCCGTCCGCCGCTGGCCGAGGATGCCCTGCATGCCCCGGCGCAGTTCCGCCTCCGGCACGGTCACGGGCTGCGCGCCTGCGGCCACGGTGAGCGGGAGGCGGGCCTCGATGAGGGCGCGGGTCAGGATGGTCATGATGGCCGGGCATTTGGGGAGCGCGACGAACTTTGGAAGGCGCTGCGCGGTCCGGCTGGCCTCAGCGCTGCCCGAGCGACCGGTTCGCCTCCAGCTCCTCGGGCGTGAGCTGGAAGCCGACCTCGATCCGGTAGGCCGCCGCGGTCTTGCTCGGCGTGACCTTGAGCCGCAGCTCCACGTCGTCGCCCGCGAGCCGCAGACGGTCGGCGTTCGGCGGGAACTCGGCGCGGAGCGGGAACACCTGCTTGTCCAGGATGGTCTCGCCGTCCAGCACCGCGACGAAGTAGGCAAGCTCCGCCCGGCGCCCCGGCGCAGCCGGGCCGCGCGTCAGCTCGATGCCGACCTGGACGGTGGTCACGACGGTGTCCGCGCCGTCCCGCTTGCAGTTTCCGTTGAGTCCGGTGATGCGCCCGTCCAGCTCGGTGTCGATCAGGTCGCGCTGGCCGCCGCGGTAGCGGTGCAGGTCGGCGGCGTCGCGGACGATGGCAGCGCCGGGGCAGGCGGGAGCGAAGGCGTCTTGGGAGCCGCCGCAGCCGGCCAAGGCCAAGAGCATGGCCGCGCCCAGCCCGGCGGGAAAACGCATTGCAGGCATCCAGATCTCCGGCTTGCGCCCCGCTGTCGCCGGAGCCGCGCGACACCAGTTGTAGCGCAATGCGCGCGGCGGCATAGTGCGCCGCGCCTGCCAGCCGGATTTCCATGCCCCAACCTTCCACCTTGCCGACCCAAGCCGTCCAGTCAGCCATGACACCCCAGCCGCGGCCCGACCTGCTGGTCGTGCTGGCCGGCCCGCGCGGATTCTGCGCCGGGGTGGACCGCGCGATCCGCGTGGTGGAGGAGGCGCTTCGCCGCTACGGCGCGCCGGTCTATGTCCGCCATGAGATCGTCCACAACCGCACCGTGGTCGAGGCCCTGGAAGCGAAGGGCGCCGTGTTCGTCGAGGAGCTGGACGAGGTTCCGGCCGACGCCCATGTGGTGTTCAGCGCCCACGGCGTGCCGAAGGCCGTGCCGGCGGAGGCGCAGCGCCGCAACCTGTCCTACTTCGACGCCACCTGCCCCTTGGTCAGCAAGGTGCATCGGGAAGCCGAGCGCCACTACGCCGGCGGCGGACCCGGCGCGCGCCACATCCTGATGATCGGCCACGCCGGCCATCCGGAGGTCGTCGGCACCATGGGCCAACTGCCGCCCGGCAGCGTCACGCTGGTGCAGGACACCGCGGGCGCCGAGACGGTCTCGCCCTCGGACCCCGGGCGCCTGGCCTTCATCACCCAGACCACGCTCTCGGTCGATGACACGGCGGACATCGTGGCGACGCTCCGCCGCCGGTTTCCCGCCATCGAAGGGCCGAAGCACGAGGACATCTGCTATGCCACCACGAACCGGCAGGCGGCGGTCAAGGCCATCGCGCCGCAATGCGACCTGGTCGTGGTGATCGGCAGCCCCAACAGCAGCAACTCCCAGCGCCTCCGCGAAGTGGCGGAGCGGGCCGGCGCCACGCGGGCGATCCTGCTGCCGCGGGCGGACAAGCTCGACTGGTCGGCGCTGGAAGGGGTGCGGACGCTCGGCGTCACCGCCGGGGCGTCGGCGCCGGAGAGCCTGGTGCAGGAGCTGCTCGGCCGCCTGGGCGAGCGGTATGCGCTGCGGATCGAGGAGCGGCAGGTCACGCAGGAAGACGTGGTGTTCAAGTTGCCGGCCCCGCTCTGCTGATCTCCTGCTGAATGGCGGTCTATACCGACGTCACGGACGAAGGGCTGGCGGCGTTCCTGTCCGGCTACGACCTGGGCACCACCGTCGCGTTCCGCGGCATCGCGGAAGGCGTGGAGAACAGCAACTTCCAGCTCCGCACCACCGCGGGCGACTTCATCCTGACGCTCTACGAGAAGCGGGTGGACCCCGCCGAGCTGCCCTGGTTCCTGGGCCTCATGGAGCACCTGGCCTCCCGCGGCATCAACTGCCCGCAGCCGGTCCGCGGGCGGGACGGGGAGGCGCTGCGGCAGTTGGCCGGCCGTCCGGCCTGCATCACCACCTTCCTGCCCGGCGTCTGGCCCCGGCGCGTCCGGCCCGAGCATTGCGGCCCCGTGGGCCAGGCGTTGGCCGGGCTGCACCGGGCGGGCGCGGACTACGCCCCGGCGCGGCCGAACGGGCTGGGGCCGGCAAGCTGGGCGCCGCTGCTCGCGCGCAGCAGCGCGCGCGCGGACGAGATCCAGGCCGGCCTCCATGCGGAGCTGGCGGCGGCGATGCGGTCCAGCGCCGCCGCCTGGCCGGGCCGGTTGCCGCGCGGGCACATCCACGCCGACCTGTTCCCGGACAACGTGTTCTTCTTGGACGGGCGATTGTCGGGGTTGATCGACTTCTACTTCGCGGCGACGGATCTGCTGGCCTATGACCTCGCGGTGTGCCTGAACGCCTGGTGCTTCGAGCCGGACTACAGCTTCAACGTCACCGGGGCGCGCGCCATGCTGGCCGCCTACGACCGGGTTCGCCCGCTGCTGCCGGAAGAGCGCGCGGCGCTGCCGGTGCTGTGCCAGGGCGCGGCGCTCCGTTTCCTGCTGACCCGGCTGTACGACTGGCTGCATACCCCGCCGGGCGCCTTGGTGACGCGCAAGGACCCGGTCGAGTACCTGCGCCGCCTCCGCTTCCACCTTTCCGCGCGGGACGAGCACGCTTATGGGATCTGACGCCTTCACGGACGTTCCGGGGGGCGCTCCTGGGGACGCCGGGCTTGCGACGGTTGAGATCTGGACCGACGGCGGCTGCAAGCCGAACCCCGGCCCCGGCGGCTGGGCGGCCATCCTGCGCTTCGGCGCGCATGAGCGGGAGCTGCAGGGCGCCGACCCGGCCACCACCAACAACCGCATGGAACTCACCGCGGCCGCCGCGGCGCTTGAGGCGCTGACCCGGCCCTGCCGCGTCGTGCTGCACACCGACAGCGAGTACGTGCGCAACGGCGTCACCCGCTGGAGCACCGGTTGGGTACGGCGCAACTGGCGCAACGCGTCCGGCGATCCCGTGGCCAACATGGCGCTGTGGCGCCGCCTGCTGGATGCGGCCAAGCCGCACATGGTGGAATGGCGCTGGGTGCGCGGCCACTCGGGCGACGCGATGAACGAACGCGCGGATCTGCTGGCGACGGCGGCGCGGCAGGGGCTGGGCGGGTGATATGTTGTCCGTTAGGGCATAACCTGTCATTATGGGGCATAAGTCGCCACTAAAATGAACATGAACACTAGCTTCTCGAAGGAGCTGTCGCTCCTAGTTCTGAATCAACAGCAAGCTACCGTTTCTTAGAAAAAATTGTCCTAGCCGCTTG
This sequence comes from uncultured Acetobacteraceae bacterium, assembly GCA_964250815.1. Taxonomy (GTDB): domain Bacteria; phylum Pseudomonadota; class Alphaproteobacteria; order Acetobacterales; family Acetobacteraceae; genus CAHJXG01. The sequence continues at coordinate 10,278 of CAXUIQ010000032.1, read as the reverse complement.
GCATAGCTCATGCCTGAGTCGCCTATAACGGCATTCGCGTTCTCTTGCGAATAAGCATGGAATAGGAACCCCGTTGGCGGGGTGATCGGCGTCCAAACGGGACCCCTCTAACGGTTGGGGTTCACGATGGCTCTCGCGATGATCGGGCGCCGGTTTGGGATGCTTGTTGTGGAGACGGTTGCGCGGACGCGCCGGGCTCATTTTGTCCAAGGCAAGTCGGTCACCGGCATCAGAGTCGTTTTTGGCGCGCGGCCTCAGCCGCAAACGTTGCGCGTTTCGGCGACCCCGCGCGCATACCGGTCAGCCCAAAAGGCTGCTGGCACCACAGGTTGGAGCCTCCGGGAAACCCGGGGCGGTTCACCATTGGACTTGCCCGCCCTTCTTGTTGCGCGCGCTTGCCGGCCGCGCGCCCCATGATTGCTCCAGGCGGGCCGTGCCCGGTCAATGCGCCAGCGGGTCGGGGCGGAGCTGGACGTGGTACACGCGAGGCCTCTCACCCTTGCCGGTCTCGTTGTGGAACATCGCCCGGGTGCCGGAGGTGGTCCAAAGGCCGCGTCCCTTCCAGCCAGCGCCCGGGTCGTCGATCCGGCCATCGACGTTCTTGGTGAAGAACCCGGCGGGGTAGGGCACGTGGAAAGTCAGGAACTTGCCATCAACCAAGGCGGTGATGGCCTCGCCCCCGTTCGTCATGGCCAAAGGCACGTCCGCGCCGAGGCCGAACGTGTCGCAACGGTCCACCCAGACGTAATAGGCATGGTTGGCGCTGCCGCGGTCATCGACGCCCCCGAACTGCGGGCCGGGGAAACGGTGAAGCGTCCAACCCTCCGCACATTGCTTGCCGGTCACGGCGTCCGGCCCTTTGAGCGGCTCCTTGCACTTCGAACGGTCGAAGCTGGCCAGGTGGCCGCTCGACAGGGCGGTCCAGACCAGGCCCTTCGTGTCCACGTCGATGCCGCGGGCGCCGAACGCGCCCTCGGGCGGCTGGAACAGCTCGGTGAGGCCGGTGCGGGCCGGGTCGGGGCCGGGGATGAAGTGGACAAGGAAGCTGGGCTGGTCCATGCGGGAAAAGCCGACGTCCATGGACTGGCCCCAGACGGTGTCATCGACCGGGCTGGGCTGGACGCCATAGAGGCCGGCCAGGACGCGCTTCTGCCGGGCCGGGTCAACGGGCTGGCCAAGCTCGGCGTAGTCGCCCCGCTTGCCCCAGCCCGGCACGTCCACGACCATCGGCGCCCAGCCCTGCGCCGTTTTGGCGTCGCCGGTTTCGAGGAACCTCTTGGTGTCCAGCCAACCGATCACGGGGCCGGAGGGCGGGCCGTAGCTGGTCCATAGCGTGTTGTCGGCATCATGGCCGAAGTAAAGGTGCTGCGTGCCGAAGCAGGTGTCGATCAGAGTGAACTTCTGGGTTCTGGGTTCGTAAAGCGACAACTGCCGCCCGGAGGTTTCGAGCGGCGCGACCTGCGCAGAGGGCAGGTCGGAGCCTTTCTTGCAGTAGGCAGGGTCCTCCGGCGCACGGCTGCGCGCGGCGAACCAAAGGCGGCCCTGCTCGTCCAGGATCAGGTTGTGGTTGCTGGTGTGGCCGTCCCAGATCGGCTCGTCGCCCCAGAACACGGAGGTGCCCATGGATTCGTCCGCAGAGCTGGGCGTGTCCGGCAGGTAGGGGTGCCTGATCGTCCAGGTCTTGTTGGCGATGGGGTCGAGCACCGGCACGTCGTCGGTCGATTCTTCCGGCGAGCCGTAGATGTAGCCGTGGGCGTTCACCGTGGGGTGCCGCTTGTCGGTGGAGATGGCGTCGTGCACGTAGGCGGTGGGCTTGCTCCAGTCCCACACGCTGACGACCATGTTCCGCTCCAACCCGGCGGGCCGCGGGGGTTGGGAGGCCGGCAGCTCCCCGGCGGCGATCCGGTCGGTCCAGTCGGCGTAGAGCGACAGGCCCTTCTCCGGGCCGAGGCGGGCGATGGAGACCGCCATGCCGGTCATCGCCTGGCCCGACTGGATGCGGCGCGTCCACATGTCGGTCGAGTTGGCGAACTCGCCAAGCAGCTTCACCTTGGGCGAACGGATGTTCTCGCTGCCGAGGGCATGGCAGGACTGGCAAGAGTTCTTGACGGTGTCGATCCAGGCCGCCTGGGTCTTCATGAAGGCCGGGATGCCGTTGCCGCCGTCGCCGGTGCCGGGGAACTGGTCGGCCGCAGGGATGCGGAGCATCGAATACCAGTACATGCCCGGGTAGTACTTCGCGGCGGCTGCAGGCGTCGGCGCGAGGGTGGCCGAAAGGTCGAGCGTCTTGCCGGGCACGCCATCGACACGCGGCGAATCGACCAGACCGTAGCCGCGGACCCAAACCTGGTACTTGGCTTGCGGCAGGTCGGGGATGAGATAGCGGCCTGCGTCGTCGGTCACGACGATCTTCGCGAACTTGGTCGGGAGGTCGGTCGTCTCCACGATCACCCAAACGCCGGCCTCCGGGCCTTGCGGGCTGGCCACGGTGCCGCCGATGTCGGCCGCGCCGATGGAACGGCGGCGGCGGAGGAGGGCGGGCTGGCCGGGGTGCGGGCGGCCGGGGGCAGGAGCGCCAGGGAGCCGGCAAGGATCGTGGCCGACAAGGCGCTGCGGTTTGTGCGAGGCATGGCGATCCTCCGAGTCAGCCGGTGGCGGCGCCGTCCGGGATGGACAGGAAGGCCTGGGCGACGTGCTGGAACGCCTTGTGGCTGCGGCTGACGATCACCGAATGCGCCGCGCCCTTGATGATCGAGAGCTGGCGGTCGCCGTTCGGCAGCTTGGCGAAGAACGCCTGCAAGTCTTCGAGCGTCGAGATGCCGTCGTACTCGCCGCGGGCCAGCAGCACCGGGCAAAGCACGCGGGCGGGATCGACGAGGGGAAGGCGGGCCGTCATGTCGAGGTAGGTGCCGGTGGGCACGCTGTCGCCGTTGATCATCTCCTTCTCCACGAAGGCCTGCACGACCTCGGGGTCGGTCGTGCCCGGACGGTCGCGGGTGAAGATGCTTTCCAGCATGGCGCGGTCGCGCGGGCGGCGGTTGTGGGTGCGGTAGTACTCGGTCTGCTCGGCCCGCTTCGCGAGCGTCGGAGAGCCGGCGCCGGTGTAGGTGAAGGCGCTGAGCACGAGGCGGCCCACGCGGTCCGGCTTTTCGGCGGCGAAGGCCGCGGCGCGGATGGCGCCGGACGACTCGCCGAGCAGGTGGGCCGTGGCCTGCCCGGTTTCCCCGCGGACGAGGTCGGTGGCGGCGATCAGGTCCTGCACGCCGCTGGCGATGTCCGAGTTGCCGTCGGTCCGGTTGGAGCGGCCGTAGCCCTCGTGGTCCAGGGTCCACACGTCGTAGCCGAGCCGGGCAAAGACGTTCATCAGCGAGTATTCGCCGTGGCCCGGCACCGAAAGGTCGAAGCTGGCAAGCGCCGCGGGCGAGGAGCCGTGAACCAGCAGCAGGACGGGCCGGGGCGCATCGCCCGGAGCGGGGGCGCCGGCGCGCTTGCGATACATGGCGAGGCGGATGTCCTGGCCGTCGCGGCGCTTCGTGGCCCAGTAGCTCGCGGCCCAAAGGCCGGGCGGCGCTTCAGGCGGCGGGAGGTCCGCGGCAGCGCCGGTGAGCAGGGCGGCTCCGGCCAGCACCGTCGCATTGAGCAGGTCCCGCCGCCGGGGCCGAGGCGCTTCTGACATGTGGACCACTCCCTGCCCGTCTTTTTCCGGAAGCCTAGCAGCAGTCCGTGCCGAGGGCAGCAGAAAACCAGGCCCGGTCTTCGGTCCGCCCCCGGTCCGATAAAGTCCTCGACACGTGCCGCACGCCGCCGTTGAAGTGTTTGGCGTGGGCCGGACCCATGCGGGGAGGTTGAGAATGGACATGCTTGCTGGTCGGCGTGCGGTCGTGACCGGGGCGGGCAGCGGCATAGGACGCGCGAGCGCCCTGCTGTTCGCGGCCGAAGGCGCTGCGGTGCTGGCGGTGGCCCGCGCCGAGCAGGCGGTCCAGGCCCCGCAGGCGGAAATCGTCGCGGCGGGCGGGCGCGCCGAGGCCATGGCGGCCGACGTGGGCGAAGAAGCGCAGGCGGCCGCCTATGTGCAGCGCGCCGTGGACGCCTTCGGCGGCATCGACATCGTGCATGCCAATGCGGGGGTGTCCGGCGGCCCTACGCCGCTGCTGGAAGCCACGGCCGAGCTTTGGGCCGAGGTGCTGCGGGTCAACCTGATCGGCGCTTTCCTGGCCATCCGGCACGCGGCGCCGCACATGGTGGCGCAGGGCCGCGGGGCCATCGTGTGCACCGCCTCGGTGGCCGGGCTGCGGGCCAATGCCGCCGGCGCGGCCTACAGCGCCAGCAAGGCCGGGGTGATCAGCCTGGTGCAGACCGCGGCGGCGTCGCTTGCCGGCACGGGGGTGCGGGTGAACGCCGTGTGTCCCGGGCTGATCGAGACCGGCATGACCCGGCCGTTGTTCGAGGCGGCGCGGGCGCGCGGCTCGGAAGGGCGGATCGGCCAGCTCAACCCGCTCGGGAGGCACGGAGCGCCGCAGGAGATCGCGGCCGCAGCACTGTTCCTCGCCAGCGACGCGGCGTCCTACGTGAACGGGCAGGCGCTGGCGGTGGATGGCGGGCTGTCGGCGATGCTGCCGTTCGCGCGGGCGCCGCACCGGTAGCGGGCCGGCGCCGGGGGCGGCGGGCTTTGGACAGCCTCCCGGTGTTCGGATGGGAGGATGACGGTCAACGGCGTGCGGACCTGACGCCGGGCTGCCCGGGATCGCAGCCGGGACCGTCCCATGCCCGGTGCCGCGCGGCCGGGTGGGTTGGCGGGAGCAGCGGCCCCCCGCCGAACAGCTTGTTGCGGTAAGTGCCCGGCGCATAGGCCGTCTTGTAGAGGCCGCGCTCCTGCAGCACCGGCACCACCAGGTCGATGAACGAGTGCAGGCACTCCGGCATCACCGTCCGCGACAGGTTGAAGCCGTCCACGTCCGCCTCGGCCACCCAGGCTTGCAGCGCGTCGGCCACCTGCGCGGGGTCGCCGACGATCGGCGGCTGCCGGCTGCCCAGCACCGACTGCTCCAGCAGCTTGCGCTTGGTCCAGGACGGGCCTGCGACGCGCGCCATCGCCGCCGCGTTGGACTGGACCGCGTTTGTCGGACCCGCCGTGACCGGCTCGTCCATGCCGTAACGGGCGAAATCGATCCCAAGTGAGGCCGAGGCGTGCGCCAGCGCCGCCTCCGCGCTGGCATGGCAGGCGTAGTCCGCCAGCAGGTCGCGCGCTTCGCGCCCGGTGCGTCCGACCACCACCGTTGCCCCTACGAACACCCGGACCGGCCGCGGCGCCGCCCGCGCCCGCAGGTCGGCGACCAGATCCGCGACCGCGGACGGCGTCGTGCCGTTCACGAACACGCACTCCGCATGGCGGCCAGCAAACGCGCGCCCGCGCTCGCTGGCACCCGCCTGAAAGAGCACGGGGGTGCGCTGCGGCGACGGCTCGCACAGGTGCATGGCGCTCATCCGGTACTGCCGCCCGTGGTGCTCCACGCGGCGGACCCGGGCCGGGTCGGCATAGACGCCGCGCTCCCGGTCGCGCAGGACGGCGCCCTCCGCCCAGCTTCCTTCCCACAGCGCATACACCGCCTCCATGTACTCGTCGGCGAGGTCGTAGCGGTCGTCGTGCCGCATCTGCCCGGCGTAGCCGAGCGCGCGGGCGGCGCTGTCCAGGTAGCCCGTCACCACGTTCCAGCCGATGCGGCCTCCCGTGAGGTGGTCCAGCGTGCTCATCCGGCGCGCGAACAGGTAGGGCGGCTCGTAGGCCAGGTTGCAGGTGACGCCGAACCCGAGATGCGTCGTGGCCGCGGCCATCGCCGGGACCAGCATGGAGGGATCGAGCAAGGGCACCTGCACCGCCCCGCGCAGCGCCGCGTCCGGGCTGCCGCCGTACACGTCATAGACGCCCAGCACGTCGGCCAGGAACAGGCCGTCGAACAGGCCGCGCTCCAGCAGGCGGGCGAGGCCGGTCCAGTGGTCCAGCCGGGCGTAGTCGGCGCTCCGGTCCCGCGGGTGGGTCCACAGGCCCTGCTGGATGTGGCCCGGCGTGGCCATGTCGAAGGCGTTCAGGAGCATCGGGCGGACGCTGCCGGGGCGCTCGACCGCGGCCGTCACAGGTGGCGGCCCTGTTCCATGATCTCCAGCGCGTACCCGCGGTAGGTCAAGCCCAACTCCTCGGCCCGCGCCAGGCGGCGCAGCGCCACCTCGCGCGGCACCGACCAGGCCCGCTTGCTCGCCCGCTTCCAGCACCACAGCCGCCACGGGGCGTCCGGGTCCGACGCCTCAAGCGGCGGGCCGCCGTTGTGCCCGGCACGGGCCGGCGCAGATGAAAAGGCGTCCTCATCCACGGCTAGGGCGCCGTCCCGGTGAACGGAGTCAGGCATCGGCGGCACCTCGAAGCATGGAGAGGGTGGCTGGCGGCCAGCGACATCATCCACTATGCTGGCGCAATGTCCACCATGAAAGACTCGCTCGCAGCCGTTGCCGTCCTGGAGCAGAGCCTTGCCGCACGGCTGCGAGCCGAGCGCGAAGCGCGCGGCTGGTCGCTGTCCGACCTGGCGCAGCACTCGGGCGTCAGCCGGGCCATGATCAGCAAGGTCGAGCGGGCCGAGGCCAGCCCGACCGCGGCGCTCCTCGGCCGCCTTTCAGGCGCTTTCGGCCTGACGCTCTCGACGCTGCTTGCCCGGGCGGAAGGCGACGCGGCGGGCGTAGGGAGGCTTGCCACGGCGGCCCGGCAGCCGGTGTGGCGCGACCCTGCGACGGGCTATCTCCGGCGCGCAGTCTCTCCGCCCGGTGCCGAACCCGAGTTGGTCCATGTCGAATTGCCGCCCGGGGCGCGCGTGCCTTACCCGGCGTCCGCCTACGCGCACCTGCGCGGCCAGTGCTTGTGGGTGCTCGCAGGCGCGCTGGTGTTTCGCGAGGGCGCCGTCGAGCACCGTCTCGCCGTGGGCGATTGCCTGGCGCTCGGGCCGCCGGCGGAATGCGAGTTCCGCAACCCGTCGCCGGACACCCAGAGCGCCTACCTCGTCGCCCTCGCCCGGCGGTGACGGACAGGTCTGCGCCGAACCTGCGCGACGCCGCTGGAGCTTCGAAGCGTGGCTGCAAGCGGCGGGACCGGCGCGCCTGGATGGCCGCCTTGGTTGCGGCAGCGGCGTCGCTCCCGAGGTTCGGCGTGCCCTTGGGCTTGACCAGCAGCAGGTGTGCCTCCTCGTCCGCCACCGCCCGGCGCTCGACGCCCCGGGGCACGACGCAGAGGCCGCCGTCCCGGAGCTGGATGGCCAAGCGACCCTTGGGAACAAGGAAAGGGTCGTTCGTATGGGGGTGCGAGTGCCAGACAAATGCGCCCTGGGTCCTGACCACCACGACCTTGGGCGACCGATGCTCGAAAAAGGCGGACAGCGTGCCTGCCAGGTTGACCACGGACATCCCGCGCCTTCCAGTTGACCGGCCGAGGATAGCCGCTGCTGGGGCGGTTGCCAGGCGGCCCGGCACAGCAAGTTTCGAGGAAGGAGCCCAGATGCGCGCATTTTCCTTCACCTGTCCCAATGCTCCCCGCGCGGCCCGGCGGCGCCGATCGGGCGGCCAGCGCAGGCCGTCGCCGATGCCGGTCTCTTGGATGCCATGCCGTGCGTCCCTTGCGGTGGCTGCCGTGCTCCTCGCACCGGCGCTCGCCGCGGCGGCGGTGCCGGCCGCGTGCCCGGGCCGCCCTGCCCGCGTGGTGCGCTCGGCCGGCGGGGTGGTGGACTACTTCGGCAGCGTGCCCGGCCTGCCGGAGCTGTGCCGGATGCGGCGCACCGTGGATGGCGAGGGCGACTACTACCTGGGCCTGTGGCGCGCGGACTGGCCCGGCGCCGGGCTGGCCTACCCGGCCATCCGGGCCGCGATGCACGGCCCGGCGGGCACCCGGACGAGCTTCGTCACGCGCTCCGCCCCCGGGCTGCAATGGACCGACAGCTACGTGAACGAGGGCATCGAGGCCGTGGCGGTGGACGGCAGGAACCGGCCTGCGCTGCGCCTGGCGCACGAGCGCGCGGGCATCGAGGGGAACACCTACCATTCCGTCATCACGCAATGGAAGGACCTCGCGACCGGGATGGTCCTCAAGACTGCCGAAAAGCAGATCTCGGGCCAGTCCTACGGGCCGAACACGACCTGGCAGGCGGTGCGGATCGAGCCGCTGCCGTGAGAGCGCCGGGCCGCTTCGGCAACGGCGCTGCCAATACCAAGCACAGCGTGGCAGACCCATGGTGGAGTGGGCGGCGGGCGACAAGCACGGCGTCCACCACCAACCGGAGCCTCGACCTCCTGGTCACTCCCACTCTCCTGGGGTTGACCGACCCGTGAGGTCGTGTTGGCATCTTGCTGATGTTCGTTGCGCCGATGCTGGCTGTGATCGCCTTCACCGCGCGGCTGGCATCGGGAACCAAGGGATGCAGCCTGCAAGAGACCAAGGACGCACCGGAGGTCCGGACAGCCCCGGCGGCGGCCGCCCTGGAAGGTGCGCCATGAGGCGGCTGCTCGGGTTGGCCTTGCTGCTGGCCGCGGCCGCCCCGGCCCTGGCGCAGACGAGCAGCACCGGCGTGGACACCGGCCCGAGCCAGCAGGTCGCGCAGCCGAAGGCCGAGACGCAGGCGCTCAAGGACGTGGCGCCCTCGGTCGAGCACCTGCTCGGCGACCTCGGCGGCCTGCGGACGCGGCTTGAGGACCACGGCGTCTATCTGCTGCTCGACGGGATCACCGAGTTCGCCGGAAACGTGAGCGGCGGCACCCGGCAAGGGTCCACCTTCGCCAACCAGGTCGCGTTCGAGGCCGACATCGACTGGCAGCGCCTGGCCGGCGTCACCGGCCTGTCCACCCACGCGATCGCCGTCAGCCGCTCCGGCAGCAGCGCCAGCCGGCTGTTCGGGGACAACTTCCTCCCCGTGCAGGAGATCTACGGCGCCGGCGGCAACGTGGCCGTGCACCTGGTCTCCGCCTACGCGCAATGGACGGCGCCCGGCCGCGCCTTCGATGTCGCCGTGGGGCGGATGAACGTCGAGAACGACTTCGCCAGCTCGCCGCTCTACTGCAACTACATGAACAACGCGCTGTGCGGCGACCCCAAGGCGCTGCCGGGCGGCGACATCGGGCACAGCGCCTACCCCGACGCGGTGTGGTCGGCGCGGGTGCGGGTGCGGCCGACGCCCGCCACCTACGTGCAGGCCGGCATCTACGAGGTCAACCAGGGGCTGTACAGCGATGCGAACTTCCGCAGCGGCTTCAAGTTCGACGCTTCGCAGGACAGCGGCGTCTATGTGCCGGTCGAGGCCGCCTACGAGCCGCTGGTGGGCGCGGGCAAGATGCCCGGCCACTACAAGGTCGGCTTCGGCTACGACACGTCCTCGGGTTTCAAGGATTTCGCGACCGCGCTGAGCGCCACGGCCAACACCCGCGCGGGTGCCGTGGTCTCGACGCGGACCGGCAACACGCAGGTTTGGGTGCTGGCGGACCAGATGGTGGTGCGGCAGGGGCCGGGCGACACCGACGGGATCATCCTGCTGGGCGGCTTCGTCCACAACGACCCCAACAACTCGCCCTACGCGGAGCAGTACTTCGTGGGCGCGCTGGACCGGGGTTTCTGGCGGGCGCGGCCGGAGGACACGGCGGGCCTGCTGTTCAGCTACAACACCGTGAGCGGCGCGCTGGGCAGGGCGCAGGCACGGGAAGCGGAGTTGGGCATCCCGTTCAGCAACAGCGCCACCGGGGTGCAGCGCCATGAGATGGTCCTGGAAGCGAACTACGACATCCACGTGGCCCGGGGGCTGAACGTGCAGCCCGAGTTCCAGTACGTGTTCCGCCCCAACGCGCAGTCCAACATCCGCGACGCGGCGGTGTTCGGCTTCAAGGCGCACGTGTCGTTCTGACGGCGTTGTCCTCTCGAAGCGGTTGACGACTTTCGTGGCCAAACAGGGTCGCCAGCATCCGCGTTTCATCGAAAGGCGCAGGTGTCGTAAGGAGGCGGAATGGTTTGCTCGACCACGTGCTTGGGAAACTTGCGCCACGCCATGTCGAAGCAGTTCTCAGCCATTGGTGCTCCAAACCGCAGCCGGGTGGTGCTGTCCCGTAGCATGCGGCTGCGGGAGCGCGATGGTCACCAGCAGCATCAGATCCGACCCCGCAGTTGGGGAGCAGCGACCAGCCCGACCAACCTTCATTCAACGACGGCCCTCGGCCCGGAGGCGGCTTGCTGAGGTGGTCCCCGTTTTTCGGACAGGTGGTTAA
>CAXUIQ010000031.1:8216-15548 GCA_964250815.1 uncultured Acetobacteraceae bacterium | reverse complement strand
AGGAGGTCGGCCAGCAGTTCAACGTCACCCGCGAGCGCATCCGCCAGATCGAGGCCAAGGCGCTGCGCAAGCTCAAGCACCCGAGCCGCAGCCGCAAGCTGCGCAGCTTCCTGGACGACTGACGGAGCCTCCGACTTGCAGCCGACCAGCCGGGCGGTCGTCACCGTCACGTTCCTCCGCATGGACCAGCCCCCGGCCGACCCGCCGCGCTCGCTGCCGGACACGTGCGGCTTGGTCACCCTCGCCGCCTGCACCGTGCCGTTCTACCGCTACCTCTACGGCACGGTCGGCGGGCCTTACCTCTGGTGGCTGCGCCGGTCGCTGCCGGACGCGGCGCTGGAAGGCCTGCTGCGCCACCCGGCGGTGTCCGTCACCGTGCTCTACCGGGGCGGCGAGCCGGCCGGGTTCTTCGAGCTGGACCGGCGGCAAAGCCCGGCGATCAACCTCAGCTACTTCGGCCTCATGCCGAGTGCCACCGGGTTGGGCCTCGGCACCGCGTTCCTGCGGGCGGCGGTCGATGCGGCGTTCGCGGAAGGCGCGCGGGCGCTCACGGTGAACACCTGCACCGCCGACCACCCGCGGGCGCTGCCGGGCTACCTGCGCGCCGGGTTCCGTCCGGTGCGGGCGGTGCGCGAGGTCTGGGACGTGCCGAACCAGCTTGGCCTGTCCATTCCCGAGCACCTCCGGGTATAAGGCTTGCAGGGCGCAGGCAAGCGCCGGGAGGGACCTGGCGCCATGCGTCTGACACTTGCGATCCTGGCCGCCGCGCTGTTTGCGTCGCAGGCCGCTTGGGCGCAGCTTCCCAACCCGCTCAAGGTCGGTGTGCTGAACGACCAGTCCGGCCCGTTCGCCGACCAGTCCGGCCGCGGGTCGGTCGTGGCGGCGCAGATGGCGGCCGAGGACTTCATGCGGGAAGCGCCCGGCGTGCGCGTCGAGATCGTCTATGGCGACCACCAGAACAAGCCGGACATCGGCAGCGCCATCGTGCGGTCCTGGGTGGACCGGGAGGGCGTGGCCGCGGTGGCGGACGCGGTGAACTCGTCCGTGGGCCTCGCGGTCAACGACGTGCTGCGGGAGCGGCACCGGACCTTCGTCGCCACCAACGTCGGCACCTCGGACCTCACGGGCAAGTCCTGCGCGCCGACCACGGTGCAGTGGACCTTCGACACCTGGGCGTTCGGCAACAGCGCGGCGCGGACGCTGAAGGACGTGGGGCCGTTCTATTTCGTGGGCTTCGACTACGCGCTGGGCGCGGCGCTGGAGCGGGACACGGCGGCGGCGCTGACGCGCCTGGGCGGCAAGGTGGCCGGGTCGGTCAAGCACCCTTTGGGCACGACGGACTTCTCGTCGTACTTGCTGCAAGCGCAGGCGTCCGGGGCGAAGGTGATCGCCTTCGCGTCCACGGGCCTCGACTTCATCAACGCGGCGAAGCAGGCGGCCGAGTTCGGCGTGACGCGGACCGCGACGCTGGCCGGGCTGTTCACCCAGATCACCGACGTGGACGCGCTGGGGGCGGAGGCGGCGCAGGGGCTGCTGCTGACCGAGGCGTTCTACTGGGACCTCAACGACGCCACCCGCGCCTTCGCCCGGCGCTTCGCCGAGCGGATGCCCGGCCGGGTGCCGACCGAGAACCAGGCGGGCGTTTATTCTTCCGTCCTGGCCTACCTGCGCGCTGCAAAGCTTGCCGGCAGCATCGAGGGCGAGCGGGTGGTGGAGGCGATGCGCCAGGCGCCCATCGAGGACCCGCTGTTCGGCACGGTCACGGTGCGCCCGGATGGACGGGCGGTGCATGCGATGTATGTGTTCCGGGTGAAGTCGCCGGCGCAGTCCGCTTCGCGCTGGGACCTTTACACGCTGGTGTCCACCATCCCGCCCGAGGTGGCGTTCCGCCCGATGGAGCAGGGCGGCTGCCCGCTGGCGCCGCCGGGCGGGGCGAAGTAGCCTGCAACCTCGGTCCCGCATGGTCGTTGCCGGGCCTGAACGGCAGCCAGGGCATGGGGCCGCGGCGGCCAACCGGGGTTGATGGGCGTCATGCTGGGCAGGATCTGGTCGATGCTGCGGGACACCGTGACCGGCTACATCGAGGACGAGGCGCTGAGCCGCGGGGCGGCCATCGCCTACTACACGATCTTCTCGATCGCCCCGGTGCTGGTCATCTGCATCGCAATCGCCGGGTTGGCATTCGGCCAGGACGCGGCGCAGGGCGCCATGGTCGGGCAGTTGCGCGGCATGATGGGCGACCAGGCGGCGCAAGCAGTGCAGACCATGATCGCCAGCGCCGGCAACCGGTCGAGCGGCATCTGGGCCACGGTTATCGGGGTCGTGACCCTGCTGGTCACCGCGACCGGCGTGTTCGGCGAGATGCAGGCGTCGCTGAACCTGATCTGGAAGGCGCAGGCGGAGACCGGCTTGACCGGCCTGTTGAAGGCGCGGGCGGCGGGCCTCGGGCTGGTGGCGGCGCTCGGCTTCCTGCTGCTGGTGTCGCTGGTGGTGAGCGCGGCCTTGACGGCGCTGGGCAGCATGATGAACCGCATCGTCCCGGGGGTCGATACGATCCTGCACGTGGTGAACTTCGCGGTTTCGTTCCTGATGGTCGCGGCGCTGTTCGCGGCGATCTACAAGATCCTGCCGGACCGCCGGCTGCGCTGGAAGGACGTGGCGGTGGGTGCGGTGGCGACCGCGTTCCTGTTCACCGTCGGAAAGACGCTGATCGGGCTTTACATCGGCAGCAGCTCGGTCGCGAGCAGCTACGGGGCCGCGGGGGCTTTGGTTGTCGTCTTGCTGTGGATCTACTACTCGTCGCAGATCTTCCTGCTGGGGGCGGAGTTCACCAAGGTCTGGGCGAGCTACCACGGAAGCGCCGAGGCCTTTGTGGCGCGCAAGGAGACCGCGGGCGCTGCCCCGGCCGTGCCGGCGCCGACGCCGGTGCAAGCGGTGATCGCCCACTCGGCCGCGCGCCGGGTGCCGATCGGGCTGTTCGACATCGCGGCGTTGGGCACGCTGATGCTGATGGCGCTGCGGGGGCAGCGGCGGTGAGGGCAGGGTCTGCCAGTAAGCTGACTTGAGGCTGTCAAGGGGAGGCGCATGAGCAACCTGTATGACCGCGACTTCTACGCTTGGACCAACGAACAGGCGGGCTTGCTGCGCGAGGGCGGCCTGTCCAGCGCTGATGTTGCGAACATTGCCGAGGAGATCGAAACCTTGGGCCGGAACGAAAAACGTGAGCTGCGAAGCCGGCTCAGCGTGCTGTTCCTGCACCTGCTGAAATGGCGACATCAGTCAATCCGCCGCAGTCGGTCCTGGGAACTCTCGATCACAAACGCGCGCAATGAGCTGGCAGAGCACCTGGCGGACAGCCCCAGCCTGCGCGCGGTGCTTCCCGAAGCCGTTGCGTCTGCCTACCGGCGTGCCCGGCTTTATGCCGAGCAGCAAACCGGTTTGCCGGCCAAGACGTTCCCGGCCGAGTGCCCGTGGACCTTTGATCAGGCGATGACTGAGGAACTCCCTGGCTCGGCCCAGGACGAACCGTAACGGCAGCTCCGTGCGTCTGTTGAGGGAGATTCTGGCGCCTCTTGTCAACAAAGAACGCGGTGGCCCACATCCTCTTCTTCAGGCCGTCGCAGCAGTGCCGCGACCGCGGCCTGCCCGATGCGCTTCGGTCAACACCTCTGCTCCCCTCCGCCCGCCCCGGGCGAACCCTTGTGATCTCCTGAGGGTGAAAACGGGATCGGGGCGCAAACGGATCACTCAAACAGGTTCCCGGGCGGCGGCAGGCAGGTTGCTTGAAGCTGCAGCCGCGCGACCCGCTCAATACCGCTTGTACGGCAAGAACTTCCCCGACATCGTCATCTTCACCCGGTCGCCTTTCTGGTCCGGCTGCCGTTCCAGCGTCATGTCGAAGTCGATGGCGCTCATGATGCCGTCGCCGAATTCCTCGTGGATCATCTCCTTCCATGTCGTGCCATAGACCGCGACCAGTTCGTAGAACCGGTAGATCAGCGGGTCGGTCGGCACGGCCGTGGGAAGCGAGCCGCGGTACGGCGCCTCGGCCAGCAGCGCCGCTTCCCCTTCCGACAGGCCAAACAGCGTCGCGGCCTTCTCCGCCGTTTCCGGCGTCATGCTCATCTGGCCCAAGCACGCGGCGCAGGTCCATACCGGGGCATAGCCGAGCTTCCCCGCAACCTCCGCCCAGGTCCAGCCCTTCTGCTTCTTGATGCCGCGGATCTTCAGGCCCAGGGCAGTCTTGGCGTCGTTCAACTGATGGTCTCCTCGATATAGGGGATGGCTGGGCGGAAGCACCTCATGCTGCAAGGTACCGCGGGTCAGGGCGTCCAACGCGCTGAACGGCTCGTCCATCAACAGCAGCGATGGGTCGATGGCGAGGGCGCAGGCGATGCCGACCCGCTGCTTCACGCCGCCGCCCGCACCGCGGCGGCCGCAAGCGCCTGCGGCTCGTCGCAGCTCAGGTGCGTGCTGCCGCAGCGGCGGGTAGGGTGGGTCATCGTTGAGGCTGTCCCGTGTGGCGTTCCGAGGAAGGAGCAAGCTGCGTGCCAGAACATGCAAGCGGCCGGAGCGATCTGGACTGACCAGTCGGTCGATCTTGTGTTGATCGTATGCCTAGATGATGAGCAGTCTTCGGTCGCTGGCCGCGTGACAACGGTTGCGCTTCCCGCAAGTCTTGGCATGCGAAGCCGCGCGGTGAGTGAGGCCGGCTGGCGCCGCATCAGCGGTCCCGGACGGCCGGACCGCAAGCTCGCCGGCAGCGACGAAACGTCCAAAGCGGACAGCCGTTGACATCCTAGCAAGGCCGGAGACGCGGCGATGCCGGGGCGCGTCCTGCCGACGGGCGGCCTGGCAGTGGAGTTTGCTATGCAATTTGCCGAGACGGCCACCCTGCGAATCGCCTACGAGGAAGCGGGGCCGCCCGATGGCGCTCCCGTCGTGCTGCTGCACGGCTTTCCCTACGATGTCCGGGCGTTCGACGGCGTGGCCCCGGCGCTGGCGCAGGCGGGGTGCCGGGTGATCGTGCCGTACCTGCGCGGCTTCGGGCCGACGCGCTTCCTGTCGGACGCGACGCCGCGTTCCGGCGAGCAGGCGGCGTTAGGGGCCGACCTGCTGGGGCTGCTGGACGCGCTGGCCTTGGGGCCGGCCGTGCTGGCGGGCTACGACTGGGGCGGGCGGGCGGCCTGCGTCGTGGCGGCGCTGTGGCCGGAGCGGGTGCGCGGCCTCCTGTCGTGCGAGGGCTACACCATCCAGGACATCGCCGCCTCCGCCAAGCCGGCCGCGCCGGAGCAGGAGCACCGGTATTGGTACCAATATTACCTGCATGGGGAGCGCGGCCGGGCCGGGCTTGCCACGGACCGCCGGGCATTCTGCCGGCTGCTGTGGCGGCTGTGGTCGCCGGGTTGGGCGTTCGACGACGAGGCCTTCGAGCGGACTGCGGCCTCCTTCGACAATCCGGACTTCGTGGATGTCACCGTGCACTCCTACCGCCACCGGTTCGGCCTCGTCCCTGGCGACCCGGCACTGGCTGGGATCGAGCAGCGGCTGGCGCAACGCCCCGGCATTGCCGTGCCGACGATGGTGCTGCACGGCGGCGATGACGGCGTGGGGCCGGCGGCGCAATCCGAGGGGCACTTCCGGCATTTCACTGGACCCTACACGCGGCAGGTGGTGCCGGGCGTCGGGCACAACATGCCGCAGGAAGCGCCGGGGTCGTTCGCGATGGCGGTGCTGGGCTTGCTTAACCGGGCGTAGCCGGGCGTGGCTGCGCTTGCTTGGCCCGAATGGACGGCAGGCCTGGGGCAGCCTAAGCAGGCACCCGCGGCCAACGCCGCGAACGCCTGCTTAGGAGCCGTTGAGGACGCATCATTTTTCTGCTGCGCGTGGGTACGCTTCGACCGATGATGCTTAGGTCAACGACAAGTCCACGCCTGTGGGCCAAAAGGGGGAAGCATGCCTTTCGACGGTACGGATTTTCCGAAACGGGACGAGCCGCCGGGCCGGGGCACGCCCGACGACAACGCCGCGACCTGGATCATCGTCCTCCTGGCCTTCTGCCTGCTGGTGATGCCCGTTTCCCTGACCGGCCTCGTCGATATCATCCGATACGTGCGGGGCAACTGAAGTTGCCTGCCGTTCGCAGGGGTAGCCCGGTCGTCCTCCCGCTTCTGGCTTCCCTGTGCTGCGCGTCCTGCGCCGGGCTGGCCAGGAACGACCAAGGCCCGTTGCAGCCGCAAGCCGTGAGCGGGCCGTGCCAGGTGAGGAAGTTCTTCATCCTGAGCCAGACCTCGGTGGATGCGGAGATGACGGTCGGCAACACCGGGCTGGCGTGCAGCCTCATCCTGTTCAACCCTGACCTGCAGATCGTGAACAACGCGGCCCTGGTGAACAGCCAGCCCGCGCATGGCCGCGCAACGGCGGCGTTGATCACCGCCGGGCGGCAAGCGGAGGTCTCCTACGCGCCCCAGCCTGGCTATGCCGGGCCGGACCGCTTCAGCGTCACATTCGAGCCGAATGCCCGCGGCGTGACGTTCGCCGTCACGGTGCAGCCGTCCGCGCCGGGTTCGTGAACGCGGCGGGGCGGGGCCGCTACGCCTCGCACCCCGCCGCACGCAGCAATTCCACCACCGCCCCGGCCGGCACGTCCGAGCTGGTGAACGCCTGCCCGATCCCCCGGACCAGCACGAAGCGCAGCGCGCCGTCATGCATCTTCTTGTCGCGGCGCATGTGGGCCATCAAGCGCGATGCGGAGAAGCGGCGGTTGAGCATCCCGATCTCGTTCGGCAGTCCCACGGCGGCGAGGTGCGCCTCCACCCGCTCCGCGTCGCCGGGCGCGCACAGGCCCAACCGCGCCGACAGCCGGAACGCCAGCCCCAGCCCGATCGCCACCGCCTCCCCGTGCAGCAGCGCGCCGCCATAGCCGACCTCCGCCTCCAGCGCATGGCCGAAGGTGTGGCCGAGGTTCAGGAGGGCGCGGCCGTCCGCCGGGCGCTCCTCGCGCTCGTCGTCGCCCACCACGGCGGCCTTGAAGGCGCAGGCGCGCAGGATGGCCTCGGCCTGGACCTCCCGGTCGCCCTGGGCCAGCGCCGCGCCGTGCTCCTCGCACCACGCGAAGAACCCGGCATCGCCGATCAGCCCGGCCTTCACCACCTCCGCGTAGCCGGCCCGCAGCTCGCGCCCGTTCAGCGTGCCGAGCGTCCCGGTGTCGGCCAGCACCAGGCGCGGCTGGTGGAAGGCGCCGACCAGGTTCTTGCCCTGCGCCGTGTTGATCCCGGTCTTGGGGGGGGCCGGGCGGGCGGGGCGGGGGGGGCCGCCGGGGCGGCGGCGCCC
>CAXUIQ010000031.1:6410-8206 GCA_964250815.1 uncultured Acetobacteraceae bacterium | reverse complement strand
GGCGCCCCCCGCGGCCCCCCGGCGTCGTCGGCACCTGGACAAAGGGCAGGCCGCGCAGCGTGGTCGCGGCGGCGAAGCCCGCGAGGTCGCCGATCACGCCGCCGCCCAGCGCGATCACCGCCGTCCGCCGCTCGACGCCTGCGTCCAGCAGCCCGTCCACCACCCGGGCGTAGCTGTCCATGCTCTTGGACGCTTCGCCTGGCGGGACCACGATCTGCTGCGCCGCGATCCCGGTCTGGGCCAGGCCGTCCAGCAGCGCCGGCAGGTGCAGGGCCGCCACGTTCCCGTCCGTCACCACCACGGCGCGGCGCTGCGGGATGACCGGCGCCAGCAGCGCCCCGGCGCGGGCCAGAAGGCCGTCGCCGATCACGACCTCGTACGGCGCGGTCCCCAGCGCCACCGGCAGCCGCCGCGGCTCGCGCCACCCTTCGAGCGCCTGCAAGACCTTGCCCATGGTGTACTCCAGCGGTTCATCGCCGCAATCGACGGTGATGTCGGCCTCGGCGTAGATAGGATGGCGCTGCTCCATCAATCGGCCAAGGATCTCCGCCGGGTCGCCGGCATTCAAAAGCGGGCGGTGGCTGCGGGCGGCGACGCGGCGCAGCAGGGTGGAAAGCCGGCAGCGCAGCCAGACCGACACGGCGCCGTCCCGGATCGCGGCGCGGGTGAGGGGGTCCATGAACGCGCCGCCGCCGGTGGCCAGGATCAGCGGATCGCCGTTCAGCAGCCGGCGGATCACCCGGCGCTCCCCGTCGCGGAAGGCGCGCTCCCCGTAGCGGCTGAACAGCTCGGCGATGCTGCACCCGGCGGCCAGCTCGATCTCGGCGTCAGCATCGCGGAACGGCAGGCCCAGGCGGGCGGCCATGCGGCGGCCGATGCTCGTCTTGCCGGCGCCCATCAGGCCGACCAGCACGACGCTCCGGCCGGCGAGCCGGGGCGGCAGCCTGCGCCGTGCCGCAGGCCCGGCGCGGGCGTCGTTCAGCCCCGACCTGCCGAGCGCGCTGTTGCGCGGCATAACGGCGGAGGTTAGCACAGGAATTAACGATGCGGCCAAGAATGGCCTTGTAAGGTACGGATATGAACCGGGTTCTGCTGATCGTCGCCGCCGTCTTGGCCGTCATTCTGGTGGGCGGCTTGCTGCTCGGGGCTTTTCCGCCGGACCCGAAAACCGAGCAGGTGCAGCACGTGCTGCCGAACGACCGCTTCCAGCCGCGCTGACCCCAAGGCACTGGCCCGGGCATGGACCGGCAGGTCGAGGCGTTCCTGGAGATGCTGGCGGCCGAGCGCGGGGCGGCGCGCAACACGCTTGCCGCCTACCGCGCCGACCTTGAGGACTTTGCGGCCTACGCCGCCTCCAGGGGCGAGCGCCCGGGGAAGGCGAGCGAGGACACGCTGCACGGCTACATGCGGTCGTTGCACGGCACTGTCGCCGCCCGGCCGGCGGCGCGGCGGCTGTGCGGCCGGCGGCGGGTGCCCCGCGTCCGGCTGCAGGGCGGCGCACGCCCGGACGACCCGACCCAGCGGCTGGACGCACCGCGGCTGCCCGCCGCCCTGCCCAAGTACCTGGCGCCTGCGGAGGTCGATGCGCTCCTGGCTGCCGCCGCCGCCCGGCCGGGCCTGCCAGGCCATCTGGGCCGCGCCGCCCACGAAAACCTCAACAACACCCCGCAGCGCGTGTCCGCGCTGCTGCGCCTGAACCAGGCGGAGGAGGCGCGGCTGTTCGCGGAGGCGCGGCGGCAGATTGCCCGGGTGGGCCTCCACGCGCACGCCGACCAGCCCGGCGACAGCCTGGCGCG
>CAXUIQ010000031.1:0-6400 GCA_964250815.1 uncultured Acetobacteraceae bacterium | reverse complement strand
CAAGGGCGGCAAGGAGCGCATGGTGCTGCTGTCCGACCGCGCCCGGGACGCGGCAGCGGCGCTCGGCGCCGAGACGGAGGGCAAGTGGCTGTTCCCCGGGCGCGACCCGCGCCAGCCGATGACCCGGCAGGGCTTCGCGCTCCTGCTGAAGCAGGCGGCGCTCCTGGCCGGCCTCGACCCGGCCCGCGTCAGCCCGCACGTGCTGCGCCACAGCTTCGCCAGCCACATGCTGGCCGGCGGCGCCGACCTGCGCAGCCTGCAAACCCTGCTCGGCCACGCCGACATCGCCACCACGCAGATCTACACCCACGTGCTGGCGGAGCGGCTGCAACAACTCGTGGCGCTGCACCATCCCCTGGCGGAACGGCCGCCGCCGCGGTAATTCCCCAACGATGCGCCACTTCCTCGACTTCGAAAAACCCATCGCCGAGCTTGAACGCAGCATCGAGGAGTTACGACGCACCCAGGAGCCGGGCGGCATCAACATCGACGAGGATGTGCAGCGCCTGGCCGACAAGGCCGACAAGCAGCTCCGCGCGACCTACGCCAAGCTCTCGCCCTGGCAGAAGACCCAGGTCGCCCGCCACCCGGAGCGCCCGCACGCGCTCCACTACATCCACAGCCTGATCACCGAGTTCACGCCGCTGGCCGGCGACCGGGCGTTCGCCGACGACGCGGCCGTGGTCGGCGGCCTCGGACGGTTCCTCGGGCGATCCGTCGTCGTGCTGGGCACCGAGCGCGGGTCGGACACCGACACCCGCGTCGCCCACAACTTCGGCATGGCCCGGCCGGAGGGCTACCGCAAGGCGCGGCGCTTGATCGAGCTGGCCGGGCGCTTCGGCCTGCCGCTGCTGACCTTCGTGGACACCGCCGGCGCGTTCCCCGGCATCGACGCGGAGGCGCGCGGCCAGGCCGAGGCCATCGCCCGCTCCATCGAGGCCTGCCTGCTCGCCCCCGTGCCCATCGTCGCCACCATCATCGGGGAGGGCGGCTCGGGCGGCGCGATTGCGCTCGCGACCGGGGACCGGGTGCTGATGCTGGAGCATTCCGTTTATTCCGTCATCTCGCCGGAAGGCTGCGCCAGCATCCTGTGGCGGGACGCGGCGCAAGCGTCCACCGCGGCGGAGGCGCTGCGCCTCACCGCGACGGACCTCCACGCACTGCGCCTGATCGACGCCATCGTGCCGGAGCCGATCGGCGGCGCCCACCGCGTGCCGGCGGAGGCCATCGCAAGCGTCGGCGCCGCGGTGGGGGAGGCGCTGGCGGCGCTGCTGCCGCTTGACGCCGCCACGCTGCAGGCCCGGCGGCGGGAGAAGTTCCTGGCCATGGGCCGCGAGCTTCCGGCATGAGCCGTGGCGGTGCAGAGGGGGCGGCGGCGGCCAGCGCCCGCCGGGCGGCCTAGGCTGCCGGGCCGCCACGGACCCGTTCCATGCCCCCCGACACGCCCTTCGCGCAGAGTGCAGCGCCCGCGGCCTCCGCGCCGCCCGCGCCCGATCCGACCGAGGGCCAGTCCACCCGCGGCCTGTTCATGCGGGTGTTCCCGTCCATCTGCCTGCCGATGTTCATGGCGGCGGTGGATGCGACCATCGTCGCCACCGCCTTGCCCGCCATCGCCGGCAGCCTGGGCGACGTGGAGCGGATTTCCTGGGTCGTCGTGTCCTACCTGATGGCGACCACCATCGCCGCCCCGGTCTATGGCCGGCTGGGCGACGCGCTGGGGCGCAAGCGTCTGCTGTTCCTGGCGCTCGGCATGTTCGTCGCGGCCTCCGTTGGGTGCGCCGCCGCGCCGACGCTGCTGTGGCTCGTGGCGGCGCGGGTGCTGCAAGGCTTCGGCGGCGGCGGGCTGATGACGCTCTCGCAGGCGCTGGTGGGGGAAACGGTGCCGCCGCGGGAGCGGGGGCGCTACCAGGGTTACCTCGCTTCCATCTTCATGACCTCCTCGACCTTCGGGCCGGTCGCGGGCGGCTGGCTGACCCAGCATCTCGGGTGGCAGTCGGTGTTCCTGATCAACGCGCCGCTCGGCTTGCTTGCGGCCGTGCTGGCGGTCCGGCTGCCGAACCGCGTGCCGCCCCAGGTGCGCATCCGGTTCGACTGGCTGGGGCTGGTCCTGTTCGCGGGCTTCGTCGCGCCGCTGCTGATGGCGCTGGAGCGGGGTCAGCGCATCTCCGTTGCCGCCTTGCCGGGCGTGGCCGGACTGGTGGCGCTGGCGCTCGCGTCGCTGCTGTTGCTGCTGCGGCAGGAGCGGCGGACCACGGTGCCGCTGATCCCCGTGGCGCTGCTGCGCCAGCCTGCGATCTGGCGCGCGGATGCGATGGGCGCCTGCGTCGGCGCCACCGTCGTGTCCTGCGTGACCTTCATGCCGATCTACTTGCAGGTGGTGCGCGGGGCGCCGCCGGGCCGGGTGGGGCTGCTGCTGCTGCCGCTCACCGCCGGGCTGGCGTTCGGGTCCTTGCTGACCGGACGGATGATCGCGCGGACCGGGCGGACGGCGGTGTTCCCGTCGTTTGGCCTGGTGTCCGTGACCGCATGCCTGGCGTTCCTGGCGCTCGGCGCCGGCCTGCTGCCGACAGCGGGGCTGCCGGCGGTGTTCCTGCTGCTGTCCATGTCGCTCGGCACCACCATGCCGGTGGTGCAGACCACGGTGCAGATGGTGGCGGGGCCGAAGAACCTGGGCGCCGCGTCGGCTTCCGTGCAGTTCTCCCGCTCCATCGGCGCGGCGCTGGGCACGGCGCTGGTGGGCGCGGTGCTGTTCGCCTGGCTCGCCGCCACCGATCCGGCGACCGCCGGGCTGTTTGCCGAGATCGTCGAGCGCGGCCCGGCGGTGCTCGACCATGTGGACCCGGCTCAGCGCGCCACGGCTGCGGCGGAGATCGGGGCAGCGTTCCGGGCGGCGTTCCTGTGCATCGCGTCGTTCAGCGCCACAGGGCTGGTGCTGGCCTGGTCGCTTCCGGTGCGGCGCCTTTAGGCGCCGGTCCTGATCAGGTCAAGAAAGCCGCCGGGCAATGTTCCACTGCATCAGCCGGCACCGCCCGGCTCCGCCAGTAGCCGCTCCAAGACGCGACGCGCGTCGAGTGCAAGGGCGGGCATGCGTTCCCGGACGGTGTTCCATACGATTTCGGTGTTCACCCGGTCGTAGGCGTGTCGCAGCCAGTCGCCCATGCCGCGGATGTCGCCCCACGGATGACCCGGCATCAACTCGCCCGCTCGCTCGCCGAGGCGGTGAACCGCTTCGCACACCCGTTCCAGGCACAAGGGTTTCAGGCCGCTAACGCCTCCGCCAAATCCTCATGGAACCGGTTGCCCGCCGTGGTCGCCTGGATGTGCCCGGCGCGGATCACCCAATCGCCGAACCGCTCCCCGGCCTCCCGCTCCGCCGCGTATTCGTGCAGCAGCGGCGTGAGCGCCTCCATGATCCCGGCTTCGTCCACGTCCCGGCGATACAGCTTGTTCAGCCGCGTCCCGTCCGGCGCCGCGCCGACATACAGGTTGTAGCGGCCCGGCCCCCGCCCGACCATGGCGATCTCCGCCAGGTACGGCCGAGCGCAGCCGTTCGGGCAGCCCGTCATGCGCAGCACGATGGGCTGGTCTTGCAAACCGGCCTCCGCCATCACCGCATCCAGCTTGGTGACTAGGCTCGGCAAGTACCGCTCGCTCTCCGCCAAGGCGAGGCCGCAGGTCGGCAGCGCCACGCAGGCCATGGACGCCTGGCGCAGCGCCGAGGCACCTTCTTCCAGCCCATATTGCAGCAACAGCGATCCGATGCCCGCCTTGTCCTCCGGCGCGATGCCCGCGACGATCAGGTTCTGGTTCGCGGTCATCACGAACTCGCCCCGGTGCACGTTGGCGATGGCGCGCAGGCCCGACAGCAGGCGGCGGCCGGGCAGGTCATGCACCCGGCCATTCTCGATGAACAGGCAATGCTGCCACGTCTGGTCCGGCGACTGCGACCAGCCGTAGCGGTCCCCGGTGCCAGTGAACGCGGCGCCATGGGCGGGCGCCAGACGCCAGCCCAGGTGCTGCTCGACCTCCGCCTGGAAGGCGTCCACGCCCATGCGCTCGATCGTGTACTTCAGCCGGGCGTGCTTGCGCACGCTGCGGTCGCCGTTGTCGCGCTGCACCCGGATCACCGCGTCGGCCACCGCAACCGCCTGGTCGGGCGTGCAGAAGCCGATCACGGTGCCGAGGCGCGGGAAGGTGTCAGGCTCGCCATGGGTCATGCCCATGCCGCCGCCCACCGACACGTCGTAGCCGGCCACCGCGCCGTCCTGCTCGATGCTGATGAAGCCAAGGTCGTGCGCGAACACGTCCACGTCGTTCTGCGGCGGCACGGCAATGGCGATCTTGAACTTCCGCGGCAGGTAGGTCAGGCCGTACAGCGGCTCCTCCTCCGGCTCGCCGCCGGCCACGCGCTCCTCGCCGAGCCACAGTTCGTGCCAGGCGCGGCTCTTGGGCAGCAGGTCGTCGCTGAGCCGCTTGGCCAGTGCCAGCGCTTCCGCATGGGCCGGGCTGGCATGCGGGTTGGAGGTGCAGATGACGTTGCGGTTCACGTCGCCGCAGGCCGCGATGGTGTCGAGCAGCGCGTCGTTCACCGCGGACAGCGCGGGGCGCAGGTTGCCCTTGATGATGCCGTGGAACTGGATCGTCTGCCGGGTGGTAAGGCGGATGGTGCCGTTGGCCCGCTCCCGCGCGATCTCGTTCAGTTGCAGCCATTGCTGGGGCGTGACGCGCCCGCCGGGGATGCGAAGGCGGGCCATGAAGCTGACCGCTGGCTCCATGCGCTTGCGCCCGCGCTCCGGCCGCAGGTCGCGGTCGTCCTGCTGGTAGAAGCCGTGGAACTTCGTAAGCTGCGTGTCGTCCTCGGCCAAGGCGCCGGTGACGACGTTGCCCAACCCCTCGGCGATGGTGCCGCGGAGCGCGCGGCTGCGGGCCTTGATGCCCTCGTTCTTTGAAAGGCTTGGCTTGGACGGGGGCGGCAGGTTGGTGTCGGGCATGGGAGCCTCCGTTAATAGACGTCGAGCAGGTAGCGGCCCTGCTTCTTCATGGCGGACAGGCGCTCCTCGGCGGCCTCCGCCGCGATGCCGGCGCCGTCGGCGATGATGTCGCGCAGCGTCGCGTGAACGTCGCGCGCCATGCGGACCTGGTCGCCGCAGACGTAGAAGGCCGCCCCGTCCTCGATCCAGGCGTGGAGGTCGCGCCGCGCCGCCCACATGCGGTGCTGCACGTAAACCTTGGCGTCCTGGTCGCGGGAGAACGCCAGGTCGATCCGGCCCAGCACGCCGCGCTCGATCAGGTCCTGCCATTCGAGCTGGTACAGGAAGTCGTGGGTGTAGTGCTGGTCGCCAAAGAATAGCCAGCTCTTGCCCCCATTCTGCGTCGTGATCCCCGCGGCGTCGCGCTCCTGCATGAAGGCGCGGAACGGCGCGACCCCGGTGCCCGGCCCGATCATGACGATGGGGGTCGCCGGGTCGGACGGCAGGCGGAAGTGCGGGTTGGGCTTGACGTGGATGCCGAGCCGGTCGCCCACCCGGCGCCGGTCCGCGATGTGGGTGGAGGCGACGCCGCCGCGGTCCCGCCCATGCGCCTGGTAGCGCACCGCGCCGACCAGCAGGTGCGCCTCCTCGCCGACCATCGCCTGGCTGGACGCCACGGAGTAGAGCCGCGGCGGCAGCGGGCGCAGCAGCCCGGTGAGCTGCGCGGGCGTCAGCTTGTTCGGGAAGGCGGTCAGCAGATCGACGACGTGGCGCCCGGGCAGGAACTCGGCAAGCTGCTCCGGGTCGTTCGCGAGCGCCGCGATGTTCGGGTCGCCGGTGAGTTCGGCGAAGCTCCTGACCAGGTGCCCCGACAGCGTGCTCACGTCGTGCCTGGTCGTCAGCGCCGTGTGCAGCGCGGCGTCGCCGGCCAGCCCGGCAGCGTCCAGCACCGCCTCGACAACGGCCGGGTCGTTCTCCGGGGCCACGCCGATGGCGTCGCCAGGTTGGTAGATCAGCCCGGACCCGGCGAGCGACAGCTCGACATGGAAGGTCTGCTTGGCCGAGCGGCTGGAATTCAGGTTCACCAGGTCGGTGATCTCGGCCTGGAACGGGTTCGACTTGCTGTACTCGCGCGCCTCGCCCACGCCGCCGAAATCGACGTGGATCACGCTCGGGGCCGGCTCGTCTTCCGCCCCGCGCAGGGCCGGCAAGGTGGTGCCGAGCCAGGCCGCCGCGGGCGCTTCGTAGTCAAGGTCGCATTCCAGCAGCGGCGCGGCGCGGTGGCCGCCGAGGGCCGCCAGGCGCTCGTCGATGGCATGGCCGGTCGCGCAGAACTGCGCATAGGCGCGGTCGCCCAGCGCCAGCACGGCGTAGTTCAGCTTGTCCATGCGCGGCGCGCCGTCTGCCATCAGCGCCGACATGAATGGGGC
>CAXUIQ010000030.1:0-15567 GCA_964250815.1 uncultured Acetobacteraceae bacterium | reverse complement strand
ATGACCGAGCTGGCCTATGACGCCACCGCCTGACGCACATCCGGCACGGTTTCGACGCACGGCGGACACGGGCCTGGCCAGCCATCAGGTGGTACGTCGTCACGAGCGCCTTGGGCAACCTGGCCTGGGAATTTGCGGAACTGCCCCTCTACACTTTGTGGCAGACAGGCTCGGCGCTGGAGATGGCATGGGCGGCGGTCCACTGCTCGGTTGGCGACCTGGCAATTGCCGGGACGGCACTGGCGGGCAGCCTGCTGCTGTTCGGCAGCGCCGATTGGCCACGATCCCAGTTCTGGCGCGTGACCAGTGCTACGATCATCATGGGGCTCGGCGCCACGATTTTTATCGAACGCCTAGCGACGGCCCAGGGCCTCTGGACCTACTCGGAAACGATGCCGGTCTTGCCGGGGTTGGGCGTGGGTTTGGTTCCGGTCGCACAATGGGTCCTCATACCGCTGCTGGCATTTGGATCGGCTCGTCTGGCCCTGTGGCGTGCCTGAAACATGCAAGGGGGTTCTGTTGCAAACGGCGGATCGGCCGCAGTCGGGATAGAAGCTTGCCAAGCGCTTTGGTAGTTGGACGGGATGGCGGCGGGGCAGGGCGGCGTGTTCAAGGGTCGGCGCTTCACGTCCGCGGTGATCCTGTGGGCACTGCGCTGGTTTCTGGCCCTTCCGATCAGCTATCGCGACCTCGCGGCTATGCTGTCGGACCGAGGCGTCACGGTCGATCACACGCCCCTGTTCCGTTGGATGCAGACCTATGCCGCCGAGTTGAAACACCGGGTCTGGCATCATCTGCGGCCGTGCACCGGGTCGTGGCGCATGGACGAGACATACATCAAGGTCAATGGCGTTTGGACCTACTTGTATCGTGCGGTCAACAGCCTCGGCCAGACGATCGACTTCCTGCTTGCGGCCCGGCGAGATGCGGCTGCGGCAGCGCAAGTATCTGAACAACATTGTCGAGCAGGACCACCGGCGGATCAAACGGCTGGTCAGGCCGTGACTTGGCTTCGGTGGCCTGCGAACGGCCCGACGGACGCTGGCTGGCTACGAAGCGATGGCAATGATCAGAAAGGGGCAGGTTCACAACGTTGGCGGTCGCGACATGCAGGTGCAAGCGGCCTTCGTCGTCGCCCTCTTCGAAGTTGCTGCCTGAATGCGCCGCTGCGCGGCGCCTCGCTTGCTCCGATCCAGCGTTTGCAACAGAACCCCACCGGCGGCCTGCAGGTGGCCGATGAGCATCGGGGAAGCCGCGACGGCGTTCGGCGTGTCCGCCAAGATGATCCGCTACTACAAGTCAGGTCGGCTTGGTCGCGCCGGCCGGGCACGGCGGCGCCGGCTACCGCCGCTACGCCAGCGCCGCCGTGCAGATGCCGCGTTTCCTGCGCCGGGCGCGGTCCCTGGGCTTCTCGGTGGCGCAAATGCAGGAACTACTGACGCTGTGGCGGGACGAGCGCCGGGCCAGCGCGGACGTGAAGCGCCTCGCCCTCGCGCACGTCGCGCAGCTTGAGGACAAGGCGCGGGCCATCGCTGAGATGAACCGGGCGCTTCGCGACCTCGCCGACCGTTGCGACGGCGACCATCGGCCGGATTGCCCGATCATCGACGAGCTGGCGAGCACGACCCTGAACGGAGCCGGACCGGCATCCGGTGAAGAGCGCGCCTGATGAACGCCGTTTGGTTCCACGACTACGACCCGCTGCGCGGTGACGCCGCCGAGCGGCAGGACCGCTGTTTGGCCGGCGTCGGCTACAGCCAGTCTGTGACCAGTGAAGCCATGCTGGTGGCCGACGTGTACTGGCAGGAACTGCGCGAGCGCGGCCAGGCCGGAACATGATGGAATTCGGCACCCGCTACCAGCTCACGCCGCAGAAGGCGTTGAGCAGCGCCGTGAGCACCGGCTTCGGCGACTGGTCGCCGGCGTTCCGGGCGCTGGCCGGCTTCCAGCACACGCTGAGCTGGCCGCTGCTGTTCCAGTGAATGGAGTGGTCTAGCCCCCCAGGCTATGTTAGCTGGGGCGCCATGGCGCACACCGTCCGGGAAAAAGCGAAGCTGCTGGCGCGCGTGCGCCGCATGAAGGGCCAGATGGAGGCCATCGAGCGCGCGCTGGAGGCCGAAGCCGGCTGCGGGCAGGTCATGCACCTGATCGCAGGCGTGCGCGGCGCCATGGCCGGGCTGATGGCCGAGGTGGTCGAGGACCACGTCCGCACGCATCTGGTGGACCCGGAACAGCATCCAGGTGCGCTGAACGCCGAGGCGGCCGAGCAACTGCTCGACGTCGTGCGGACCTATCTCAAGTGAGGCACCACATGGACGGCACCCAGACGCTTGCCACTGCCCCGGGCGGTCCCGCGGGGCACAGCCACGTCTTCCTCGGGGCCGGCCACGAAGGGGCGGAGCGCAGGACGTGGGCGGTCATCGCCCTGTGCGGGGCGATGATGGTCCTTGAGGTCGTGGGCGGCCTGGTGTTCGGCTCCATCGCGCTGGTGGCGGACGGCCTGCACATGAGCACGCACGCCGGCGCGCTGCTGCTGGCGGCGCTGGCCTACAGCTACGCCCGCAAGTACGCCCACGATCCCCGCTTCAGCTTCGGCACCGGCAAGCTCGGCGACCTCGCCGGGTTCACGTCGGCCATCATCCTGGCGATGATCGCCATCCTGATCGGCCACGAGGCGGTGTCGCGCCTGTTCGCGCCGGTGCCCATCCATTTCGCCGAGGCGATCCCGATCGCGGTCCTCGGCTTGGGCGTGAACGCCGCGAGCGCCTGGCTGCTGAGCAGGGGCGAGCACGGCCACCACCATCACCATGGGCATGGCCATGGCGCGCACGATCATGGGCATGATGGCCACGGCCACGGCGAGGAGCACCGCATCGCGACGCCGCGGGGTGCCTTGATCCTGAGCGTGTTCGAGGACGGCGTGCCGCCCGTCTTCCGGCTGCGTCCGGAGGCCGGCCCCCTGCCTGCCGAAAGTGCCGTCACGGTCGAGACGTTGCGCCCGGACGGCGGGCGCCAGGTGTTCGCCATGCAGGACCGTGGCGGCTGGCTGGAGAGCGCCGAGACGATCCCCGAGCCGCACGCCTTCACCGCCCACGTGCGCGTCGAGGGGCAGGAGCATCCCGTGGTCTTCGAGGAGCACGATCACGACGCGCACGGCCATGGACACGGGGCGGCGCACCGGGACAACAACATGCGCGCGGCCGTGGTCCACGTCCTCGCCGACGCGGCCGTTTCCGTGCTGGTCATCGTCGGCCTCGTGCTGGCCCGCGCCTTCGGCTGGCTCTGGATGGACCCGCTCGCCGGCATCGTGGGCGCGTTCGTCATCGCGAGCTGGTCATGGGGCCTGGTCCGCGACACCGGGGCCATCCTGCTCGACATGGTGCCGGACCGCCGGGTGGCCGACGGCGTGCGCCGGGCGGTCGAGGCGGAGGGCGACCGGGTGGCCGACCTGCACCTGTGGCGGCTCGGGCCGGGGCACCTCGGCGCCATCCTGTCCGTCGCCACCACGCAGGCGCGCGGGCCGGAATTCTACCGTGCCCGCCTCGCCCGCTTTTCCGCCCTGTCGCACGTCACCGTCGAGGTGCAAAGAGCGGCGTGACAGGTGCGACCGGCCGCGCGACCCCGCTGAGCGAGGTGAACGTGTTCGGGTGCCCGGCCGCTGGAGTTTTCCGACGCCGCCGCGCTGCACGGGCCGCTCCTGCTGATGCGGGGATCGCTGGCCCTGGTCATCGCGCTCGCCAAGCGCCAGCGGACGGGAGGGCTGACCCGCGCTGAAGGCATGGTCCTGCTTACGGTTACTCGGTGTTTGTCGCGTGGGTGCTGGCGGGCTGAACCGACGGGAATTTCCGTATGACGCTCCTGACTCGAATTAGGCTCGAAACTCAATCAGCAGGTAGGCTTGGCGGGCATTCGTCTGTAAGTCACAGGGCGTCGGCGATAACCAGAGGCGAAGATGGAAGAGCAGGCGATCTGGGTGCTTGAGGAGCGGTTTTGGCTTGAGGGTTCCTCCGTCTACGACGATCTGCTCGACCCGGCTTGCCTCATGGCGTTCCCGGGCATGGGGGTGATGCGCGCGGCAGACGTTCTGGACAGCTTGAAGCAGGCCCCTCGGTGGGCGTCGGTCGAGATGATCGGTCGGTCCGTAGGCCGAGCCGGCGATGCGGTGATCGTGCTCGGGTACACTGCCGACGGCAGGCGCGACGGCGCGGAGCCCTATCGCTGCTTTTGCACCTCCACCTACCGCGCCGACGGGGAACGCTGGAAGCTGGTCCAGCACCAGCAGACCATGGTGGGTTGATACGATCCCGGTTTTCTGATTCACCGCCGCCCAGCGACGGAGGTGGGCATGGCGGGGTTGTTCTGGTTGTCGGACGAGGCGTGGGCGGCAATCGAGCCGCACTTGCCCAAGAACCAGCCTGGAGCGCGACGGGTTGATGACCGGCGGGTGATCTCGGGCATCTTCCACGTGCTCAAGAGCGGGTGCCGCTGGGGCGACTGCCCGGCCGATTACGGCCCGGCGACCACGATCTACAACCGGTTCAACAGGTGGTCGGCGCGGGGCTTCTGGCTCAACCTCCTGGACGCGCTGGTCGACGTAGGCGCGGTAACCAGGAGCAGCGCCATCAACAGCACCTACGTCAAGGCCCAGCGCTCCGCCATTGGCTGAAAAGGGGGGCTCGGGCGCAGGCGATCGGCCGCTCGCGAGGCGGGCAGACCACCAAGGTCCACGCGCTTACCGACGTCATCGGCCGCCCCTACGCGCTGATGCTGACGCCCGGCAACGTCGCCGACGTGAAAGCCGCGCCCGAGCTGCTCGCCCGCATGGGGCGGACCCGATACCTACTTGCCGACAAGGGCTACGACGCCGACCAGCTCCGGCGCTCGCTGCGCCAGGCTGGGGCCGTGCCCGTCATCCCCGGCCGGAGCAACCGCAAGCGCGCCGTCCGCTACGATCGCGCGCGCTACAAGGGTCGGCACCTGATCGAAAACGCCTTCTGCCGCCTCAAGGACTTCCGGCGCGTCGCGACCCGCTACGACAAGCTCGCCGCCAACTTCCTCTCCGGCGTCGCCCTCGCAACCGCGCTGGTATTCTGACTATGAATGAGTCTGGACCCTAACAACTACAACGAAAACCACCCACAGAGCGGCTCGTGCATGCGCTCACCCCGTGATTCCATCCAAAGCCCTATTGAAACCAACCTCACGTCCGGTTCAACAGGGCCAGTTCCAGGATGTCACGTCCCACAGCCATCCTATGTACCGGGCGTGAACATCACACGAGACATCATCATTCCTGTTGAGGCGATCCGATGAAAGATTGGGCGATGGCAAGACAGTCCCCGCTCGCGTGGTGCGGAAGGCTCGCGGTAGTGTGTGCTGCATTGGTCAGCCTTTCGGCTTGCCAAACCACCGCCTCGCAGATGCCTGTGGACAGTATCGGACAGCGCATGCGCGACCTGGCAACGCGCTACGTCCATGACAAGGAAGACGGAATGGCCGGGGTCATAGAAGACATACAGAACTGCTACGCTTTGGCCAGCCAACCGCCCATCAAACGCAGCAGTATCCGGGATTGTATGGTGCTGGACACGGTCGCTTTTTACGATGAGAGTGTGTTCGACCAAGCTTTTGGTGCAAGCGGACTACCCTATTTCCAACCAAGTACTAGAGCGGCCAGATGGAGTTATTACGGACCACTCGCCAGTTTTGATGATGTCGGCCGACAGGTGCACTACATGGCTGAAAGAGCCGCGTTGGTCCAAATGAACATACAAAAGCTCAGTTCGGACAGCATCATGATACGTGGCTGAGCAACACGCTCATGGGTTCTGGCATTTGCTCTGCTTCACGCCTTTGACCGCTGCCCGGCCATTACCAAAGAGTCGAACGCAAACTCGCTGAGGTTGGTAGCACAGCTTCGGGCCGGTCATGGTGTCAGCGGTGGCCCCTTGACCACTTCAACCAAGTCATCGAGGCGCAGCGGGGTGTTGAACGCCTGTTGGATCTGGTCCGCGGTCGTCGCCAGATAACGCTCAGCCGCGGTCCGCGGAGAGTCGAGCGGCAAGCCGAGATCGACCAGGCGAAGATATGATGCCGCCATCGCTTCCACGCTCGAACGCCGCATCATAAGGCTGATCAGCAGCTGCGCTTTCGCCCGCGACAACTCCGAGTCGCTGACCGGCGTCGTCTGCATCGCCCGAAGATTGCGCAGCACCAGTTGCCGGGCTTTTTCCACGTTGCCTGCATCGGCCCCGAACGTGACGGTGTATTGCCCGCGCGTGCGGGTCCAGTTCACGGCGCTGTTGACGGAGTAGGCGTAGCCCGACTTGACCCGCAGGTCCCGGTAGAGGCGGGATGAGAAACCACCGCCAAGGATGGTGTTGCCCAGCCGAAAAGCGTTCCGGCCTGGCTTGCTGACCGGCAACGTCTCCGACAGCAACACGCGATCCTGTAGGCTACTCGCGTCGGGTACGCGGACACGCGACGGAGCGTTCGGGCCAATGGGCGGCAGGTCAATCTGTGGCGCTGGTCCGGAAGCGTGCCACGTCCCAAACGTGTTGAGCACCACACGGCGTGCTTCCTCCGGTGTCACATCGCCAAGCACGACGATGGTCGTGAGATCAGGGCGGAGTGCGGCCTTGTAGTAGGCCCGCACGTCCTCAAGCCGCAACGCCTCCACGGTTTCGGGCGTGGGCTGGCGCAAGGTCGGGTCTGCCTCGGGTATGACGGCCTGGTCGATCGCTCGCTGGAACCGGTAGTCGGGCGCCTGCTCCAGACCCGCGAGGCCCTGAGCCATCTGCCGGCGGGCCACGGCGAACGCCGCCTGTGGGAAGGCGGGATGCAGCTCGTTCTCCGCCAGCAGCTCCATGCCTTGCTCGAAATGTGGGGTGAGCACCTCAAGCAGGAAATCAGGGCCAGCACTCTCCCAGGCAGCGATGTCGTCGAGAGACGCTTGGAACGCCAAGCGATCTTGCGTCTCGGTGCCGTGGCCGAACAGCTGGCCCATCAGGGCCGCAACGCCCTCCTGTCCTGGCGGCTCCTGCATGTCCGGAACCTGCCGCACCTGGCCGTACACCGAGACAGTGTGGTTGACGTGCTCAGGCTGCACGATCAGGCGCAGGCCGTTCGGGAGCACGGTGATGACAGGCGGTTCCCCCAGATCCGGCATTCGCGCGGCAGGCAACGACGAAGCAGCCCAGGACGGCAGCGTCACCGAGCGGTCAGGCGAGGCTTTGAACGACTCCGCCTTGCCGAAGCCGCTGCCTGCCGGCGTGGTGCTGGTGCCTTTCGGCGTCAGGATCGCAGTGACGGCTTGATCAGGTCGCAGCAACCGCCGGGCGAGCCGGTTGACGTCCTCCACCGTGACGGCCGCATAGGCCTGCGCGAGGTCCGCGGGCGAGCTTGCGCCCCGCATCGCAAGAGCCGTCGTCCAGCTTCTGGCCAGGCTGCTGATGCTGTTGCCTTCGAAGGCGAGCCGGGCCAGTTCCCGCCGCTTGGCAGCTTCCACCAGTTCCGGGGACACGCCGTCCCGCGCCGTTCCGGCGATGATGCGTCGCAGCATCGCCAGCAGGGGTGCTGGATCGCCTCCTGACGGGAATGCCGCAACGGCCAGTCCGATCCCGACGTCAGCCTTGGACATGCAATCGAAGTACGCCATCAACGCCTGGTCGGCCGGAACCAGACCTTGCAGCGCGCCCCGCGGGCTGCCCAGCACGTCGCTCAGTATGTCGGAAACAGCGGAGTCGGGACTTCTCAATCCGGGCATCCGGTAGGCAAGGGCGACCAATCCGACAGAATAGTTGGTGCTCAACGCCAGCGTCTTTGGCTGTACGGGCTGCACCGAGATGTTCTGGTGCTCCGGTATCGCGCGGCGAGGGATGTCGCCGAACGCGGCCTGCACTTCCGACAGCGCCTGGGCAGGCTGCACGTCGCCGGCGATGACCAGGATGGCGTTGTTCGGCGCATACCACTGCTCGTAGAAACGGCGCAGCAGGGCGGCATCCGTGCGGTCGAACGAGGGCCGGGTGCCGAGCGCGTCGTGCTCATACGGCGTGCCCTGGAACAGGATGGCCTGCGCTTGCGACAGGTAGTTGTAGAACGGGCTGGACAGGTCGCGTGACACTTCCTGCTCGATCGCACCGCGCTCCTGCGCCCAGTCGGCCTCGCTCAGGGTCAGGCCGCGCATACGCAGCGCCTCGCTCCGCAGCACCACGCCGAGGTTGTCCCTGGGAACCGTATAGGTGTACCGCGTGACGGTTTCAGCCGTGCTGGCGTTGTAGAAGCCGCCCAGAAGCGCCCCGAGCTCGGCGAGTTGGTCCCGGTCCAGGCCCGCGCTGCCGCGGAACATCATATGCTCCAGCGCATGGGCCGTGCCTGGAAAGCCTTCAGGTGCGTCATTCGATCCCGCGAGGTAGCTGAGATTGGTGGTGACCACCGGGGCGAGCCGGTCCGGCACGATGACGACGCGCAGTCCGTTCGACAGCGTGGCCTGGAGCACGGCGTTAGATGCGCCACCCGGGTGCTGAGCCGTTTCGGCAAACCCGCAAGGAGCCGACGCGGTCATGAGGGCGAGCGCGCCTGCCCAGGCCTTCCAAAGGTGTTTCAAGTTTGCTTTCCGTGTGCCGTCAGGATGCCGGAGCAAGCGGAGGGTCGCCAAGCACGGTCCAGCAACCCGTCAAGACCCAGCCTTGAACCGCGCCCACATCCGCGTCCGCAGCCGGTCCGCCGCTTGGGTCGGCGCGCGCACCGTGAAGAAGCGGGGAGCGGTAGTGTCCGGGAACACGTTGGGGTCGTCCCGCACCGCGGCGTTGACTAGAGGCAGGCTTGCGGGCACGGCATTGGGGTAGCGCACCTGGTTGGTGATCGCGGCCATCACGTCGGGCTGGAGCAGGAAGTTGATGAACTGCATGGCCTCCGCCGGGTGCGGCGCGTCGGCGGGGACGGCCAGCACGTCGAAGGTCAGCTCGGCCAGCTCCTTGGGCGCGACATAGCGGACCTCCTTCTGCCCGGCCTCCTTGGCCCGCACCGCGGCCTGGATCACGTCGCCGGAGTAGGTCATCGCGAGGCAGGTCTGCCCGCCAGCCAGGGCCTCCACCGCGCCACCGGAGGCGAAGGTGCGAATGTAGGGCCGAATCGCCATCAGCGTTTTCTCGACGGCCGCCAGGTCCTTGGGATCGGCGCTTTCGGGGTTGCGGCCCAGGTATTTCAGCACGCTGGGAACGGTGTCGATGGCGCTGTCCATCAGGCTGATGCCGCAGGAAGCGATGCGCTTGGCGTTCTCAGGCTTCAGCAGAATGCCCCAACTGTCCATCGGCGCGTCCGGGGCGAGCGCCTTGATCTGCTCCGGGATGGTGCCCAGCCCCACGGTGCCCCACAGGTAGATGGCGCCATACCGGTTGCCGGGATCGCTGGTAGCCACCCGGGCCATCAGTTTGGGATCCAAGTTGGCCAAATGGGGGATCTTCGATTTGTCCAACGGCAGCAGCGCCTTGGCTGCGATCAGCCGGCTGAACGTCGGCTCGGAGGTGGGAACCACGATGTCATAGCCGCTGTGCCCTGCCAGCAGCTTGCCTTCGAGCGTTTCCAGGCTGTCATATACGTCATACTGCACCTTGATGCCGGTTTCAGCGGTGAACCGTTCCAGCACCTTGGGGTCGATGTAATCGGTCCAGTTATAGACGTTCAGCACGTGCTCCTGCGCATGAGCGGATCCTGCGCACAGCAGCGTGACAGCCAACGCCCGCAGCAGCTTACCCATCGCATGCTCCCCTTGTCCGCCGTGAAACCTTATCCAGAGTTGATCCTGCCGCCAAGGTGGCCGCCGCGCGCGCGAACCCACGAGGCGTCTCCAGGAGCAAATCTGCCCGCGTCGGGGCTGCTCAAGGCCGGGCGCAGCTTTGCGGGCAACACGGAAACGAGGGCATCATCGTGGGCACCGATGCGGCAGACAAGGGTTGCTGCCAGTCGCCGGGAGTGACCGTCCCAGATAGCGGCAAACTTATTGTCGCGGCGTCGGGCCTTCGACCATGAACTGCTTCACGGTCGGCAGAACCTCGTTCAGCCGTTCGATCGTCTGCTTGGTGATGTCGAAGTCGTTCGTGTTCAGCGCGGCTGTCTCTCCCTCGATCACCAGGTTCATGCCACGGCTCTCCGCGATCTGGCGGACGACCGCGACAAGCGTCTGTCGCATATGGCCGAGGGCCACCTGGCTCTCCTGCTGTATGGCCCTGCTCCGCTGTTGGAACCGTTGCTGGGCAGCGATGATGCGCGCTTGCAAGGCGCGGTTCTGGGAACGGAACTGATCCGGCGTCAGCTTCTTTGTTGACCACCCAGCGCTTGCT
Source organism: uncultured Acetobacteraceae bacterium (assembly GCA_964250815.1). Lineage (GTDB taxonomy): Bacteria > Pseudomonadota > Alphaproteobacteria > Acetobacterales > Acetobacteraceae > CAHJXG01. The sequence continues at coordinate 5,227 of CAXUIQ010000030.1, read as the reverse complement.
GCATGGCGCGCACCGTCTCCTGTTCGGCCTGCGCTTCCTGCCTGAGCCTTTGCTGCTGGGCATCGAGAGTGCGTTCCGCCTCCTGTGCCGCCAACGACTGCCGCATCACCGCGGATATGGTCAGCACACTGATGACCGCCGTGGGCGGGGCGGGGAGCCGGGGCAGTGCAGGCAAGTTCGCAACGGGAGACCGGTTGGCCGGGGCGGATCCGCTGGCCGGCATGTCGCCAGCCTGAACGTCTTTCGGACTGGGAGGCTGTGCCGCTGGCTCCTGGGCGGCCACCGCGGGCGGGGCAGCGTCCTGCTGCGCTACGGCCGGCATTGTCACGGGCATCCATCCAAATGCCAAAAGTACAGCCATGGCCGATGTGGGAAACCGCAACGTGGAGCCTCGTCGATCTATGAGGCCACATGGCCAGGGCTGAACCGTTCATCACCCGGACCGGCTTGGCAATACAACGCGCGGGGGCTGACCGACCCATGCCGTGAATGTAGCCAGCAATGGCTGGCACCCCGGGCCGGGCTACCTGGTCCAAAGACGGTCCACAAGCTTCGAAACGCGGAGGGGCTCAACGGCCACTTCGCAGCCGGGTTGTTGGGACATGTCGCAGGCCTCCATCATGGAACGCACCTGCAGCTTGCGCGTCACGACCAGCGCCAGCACCACCAGGAACAGCACCGCTGCCAAACCGGCAAGGCTGCTTGTGCGATGGTCAGCCTCATTGTCATCCAAGTGGGCTGTTCGTCGCACCGGGCCTCGTCCTGTCACACGGCCAGTCAACCAACACCACGATAGCACCGGGCTGTGCTGGGATGAAGGCCGGATCATCGCGCAATATGAACACCCCTGTTTCAGCACGTGCCGAAACCGCTACTGCTGACTACGGGCGTTGCGAGGCCACAAGGGCCATGGGACGGGGCTGGCCTCGGAACATTGCAGGCGGGTCAGGCCACTGGCTTGCCGGACGCAGTTGCGCAGGGCTCCGCCCGAGTAACCGAACCTCGCCGAGGTTGAGAAGGGCCGCGCATCGAAGGCATGCTCGCCTTGATGGTCCAGGATCATCCAAATCCTGCGGGCCCGAGTTCGAGGGGGCTGCGGGAATGTTTGCTTCCTCGCCACCTCCCAAGAATTAGGAAATCCCGGGAGACCCGGCGTGGTGCAATTCGATTACTCATCTGCGTAATGAAAGCCGTATCATGGCTGCTGGAACCTAGCTCTTCGAGCCACATGCCAAGCTTTCCACTTCGGCAGAACTGTCTACGGCGGCATCGGCTTCTGTGTGAATCGACTTGTAGAACTTTGCACCTTGGCCGAGGATGCCTTGAACAACCCGCCGGATGCCATCGTCGTCCGGCTGTCCCAGTGGACTGAACTTGGCTGCCATCCGCGACCACGCCTTCCTCAGCACCTTATTCACGGTTTGAACGTATATGCTGAGCACGCGATCATCCGCCGCGGCGTGTTGCCGGTAGTGCTTCAGAACGGCAGCGCGTTTGCAGCCGTTGCGATCGAGATCGGCGGCCACCTCGATGACGCGGTCCACCAGTGACAGCCGGACCGTCACCGTCGTCAAGTACTCGCACTTGCTTCCGTCAGGACTGGCCTGGCGTTCGGTCTCAACGACGACGTCCTGGCTCAGGGTGCCGATGTAGAAGCCCAGAGGCGCATGCGGCAGCGGCTTGTCGCTCCTCTGTGCCAGCCTTCGGATTGTCACAAGATCATAGTCGGCTCTTTCCTCGATCGGGCCATGATAGGCGAGCACTCCCGATGCCATGCGGGGAGGTTCCATGCAGCCAAGCGGGGAGGAGCCGGCCAGCCATAGAAGCTGAAGCAGAGTGCTTGGTTGCATGGGCCACCTAAACCTCTCGCTGCGTTGCCCGTCTCACCGGCTGGAAACACAACTGTCATCCTATACGACCTGACAATTCTAGGTGCGGCGGCCGTGCGCTGCACGGTTGCCGCCCGCGAATCGGCGGCGGCAACGGCGGCGTCGGCGAGATCGATTGTCCTCCGTGCAACACTGTCGCCGGTTGCGCTGCAGGTCACCTGGCCGAGTAGGCGCCGATACATTGGGAAATCCCAATCCTTTGGCCAAGGCGCCGCAACCTGACACGAGGCACGTTGCCGACTGCGAAGCCGCTTTCGGAGGCCGTTGCCGTGTCCCTGTCCCGCCAGCCCCTCGCCATCCGGATGCTGAACAAGGTCCCGGAGGCCACGCTCGCCTTCTGGGTAATCAAAATCATGTCCACAACCGTGGGCGAGACCGGCGCCGACTACCTCGCCGTGCACGTGGGCCTAGGCACGGCCGTGACGGGGGGGATCATGGCCAGCCTGCTCGCCGCGGCGCTGCTCGTGCAGCTGCGTGCCCGCCGGTATGTGCCCTGGGTCTATTGGCTGACCGTCGTGCTCGTGAGCGTGGTCGGCACCCAGATCACCGACGCCCTGACCGACGGGCTCAATGTCAGCCTCTACGTGAGCACGGCCGTGTTCGCCGCCGCGCTGGCTGCCACCTTCGCGGCCTGGTATGCGAGCGAGCGCACGCTCTCGATCCACACGGTCGTCACGACGAAGCGGGAGCTGTTCTACTGGACGGCCATTCTGTTCACCTTCGCTTTGGGCACTGCCGCCGGCGACCTCGCCACGGAGGCGCTGGGCCTTGGCTTCCAGCTTGGCGTCCTGGTGTTCGGCGCGCTGATCGCGGCCATCACCGCGGCCTACTACCTCGGCGCCAACGCGGTCCTCGCCTTCTGGCTCGCCTACATTCTCACCCGGCCGCTCGGGGCCTCGCTCGGCGACCTGCTGTCCCAGGCGCAAACCTACGGCGGGCTAGGGCTGGGCACGGTCGTGACGAGCGTCGCCTTCCTGGCCGTCATCGTCGCGCTCGTCACGCTGCTGAGCCTGCGCACGGAACCTGCCTAGACTGCGGATGGCGCGTGACCCCCAACTTTTCCTCGAACCCTGCCCAACAAAGGAACTGCCATGAAGGCTCTCACCCTCGCCCGGGCCGTCGCTTTCCTGTCCTGCCTCGGCGCTGCCCCGGCCGGCGCCGGGCTTCTTGCGGCAGCGGCCATGCTGCCCGCGCAGGCGGTGGCTGCTTCCAGGCTTGGCGACCTGTCGCCGTTCCGCTCGGTCGTCGTCGACACGGCGGCGATGGTGGACAGGGGCGACCTGCCAGGGGCCAAGGCCCGGATCAAGGACCTCGAAACGTCGTGGGACGAGGCGGAGGCCGGACTGAAGCCGCGCGCGGCGACCGAGTGGCACAAGGGCGACAAGGCGATCGACCGCGCCCTGGACGCGCTGCGCGCCCGCACACCCGTTGTCTCCGACTGCAGGCAGGCGCTGGCCGACCTGCTCAGGACTATGGACAACCCCGCCTGACCCCTGCCCGGCGCCACCGGCAGGTTGGCAAACCGTATATCCCCGTCACGCCTGGCCCAACCCTCCCCTTCCTATGTTCGGCATCAGCGGCGGCACTGGCCGTCGCGGCAAGCACCGGAGCACCACCTGATGAGGATCGCTATCGCACTTCCCCTTTCCATGGCCGCCGTCCTGATGACGGCCACCATCGGCGGCGCGGCCCTGGCCGCCGGCCGGGGCGAGGACCGCGAGGCCACCGCGCTGCAAGGCGCCAAGGTCTCGCTCACGCAGGCCATCGCCACCGCCGAGCAGCAGACGGGCGGGCGGGCCTACGACGCCGGCGTCGACGTGAAAGGCGGCCAAACCCGGATCGCCGTCGAGACCAACGGCCCCACGGGGGGCCAGCCGGTCACCATCGACGCCCCAAACGGCCCGGTCGTCGGCCCCCGCGCCGGGGGCGAGCAGGACTAAAGGGCCAGAAAGGGCGGCGGGAGCGGCCATGCGCATCCTGGTCATAGAGGACGACGCCGAGACGGCCGCCTACGTCGCCCGTGGCCTGCGCGAGTACGGCCACGTCGTGGACCTCGCCGCCACGGGCCAGGCCGGGCTGTTCCTGGCAACGGACGGTGGGCACGACGTGCTCGTGGTGGACCGCATGCTGCCAGGCCTCGACGGGCTCGGCCTCGTGCGCGCCATGCGCGACACGGGCGTCAAGGCACCCGTGCTGTTCCTCACCGCGCTCGGCGGGGTGGGCGACCGGGTGCGCGGGCTGGAGGCGGGCGGCGACGACTACCTGGCCAAGCCCTTCGCCTTCGCCGAGCTGCACGCCCGGCTGCAGGCGCTCGCCCGTCGCCCGCCCCTGGCCGGCGCGCCCACCATGCTGCGCGTCGCCGACCTGGAGCTGGACCTGCTCCGCCGCACGGTGACGCGCGGCGGCGAGCGGGTGGAGCTGCAGCCGCGCGAGTTCCGGCTGCTGGAGTTCCTGATGCGCCACGCCGACCGGGTGGTGACGCGCACCATGCTGCTGGAAGGCGTGTGGGACTTCCACTTCGACCCCAAGACCAACATCGTGGAAACCCACGTCAGCCGCATGCGGGGCAAGCTCAGCCGCGGCGGGCGCGACCCGGAGCTGATCCACACCGTCCGCGGCGCCGGCTACGTGCTGCGCGCGCCCGGTGCCTAGCTTGCGCCTGCCCCGGCTGCTGCGCACCGCGAGCTTCCGGTTCACCGCCCTCTACGTCGCCGTGTTCGCCGGCTCGGCGCTGGTGCTGGGCGGGGCCGTGTTCCTGGCCGCGCGCTCGGCGCTGGAACAGCAGATGACGGCCCGGATCGACACCGAGGCGGCGTTCCTGCGCGGGGAATTCCGCACGGGCGGGCTGAACCGCCTGCTGGCCGTCGTGCGCTCGCGCGGGCGGGGCGCCAGTGCCCTCGACTACCTCGTGCAGGACGGCGCCGGCGCGCACCTCGCCGGCGAGATGCCCGCAGTCGGCCCGGCGCTGCGGCCCGGCTGGCTGACGGTCAGGGTGCCCGAAGCGTCCGAGGATGGAGGCAGGCCGGAGCGGGTGCGCGCCCTCGTTTCCGACCTGGGCGGCGGCCTGCTGCTCGCGGTCGGCGACGACCTCGGCCGCATCGGGGAGGTCGAGGAGTCGGTCGCCACGGCCTTCCTGTGGACCGTGGGCCTCGCTGCCCTGCTCGGCATCGGCGGCGGCGCGCTGCTGAGCCGGGCGTTCCTGGCCCGGGTGGACGCGATCTCCCGCACGGCGGAGGCCATCATCGAGGGCGACCTGTTCCGCCGCGTGCCGGTGCGGGGCACGGGCGACGACCTGGACCGGCTCGCGGGCACGCTGAACCGCATGCTGGACCGCATCG
>CAXUIQ010000029.1:12583-15855 GCA_964250815.1 uncultured Acetobacteraceae bacterium | reverse complement strand
CCGTGCGCGCCGCCGCCCCGGCCGGCGCGCCTCCGGCCCCCGGGACCGCCGCGGACGTCGCACCCAGCCGCGCGCCGCTGGATGCGTCCCAGCCCACCTCCGTCGTCGGCTCGACCTTTATCCGCGAGAACGTGGTGCCGACCAACAACTACGACCGCATCATCCAGTTCTCGCCCAGCGTGCAGAACGTGGAGCCGGTGGGCAGCGGATTGCAGCAGAACTACCAGGAAACCATCCGCGGCTTCCAGTACACCCAGTTCAACACGGTGTTCGACGGCATCGTGCTGCCGGGCCTGCCGACCAACTTCGCGCCGCAGTCGGAGTCCTACTTCCTTTCGCACGACATCGGCTCCGTGCAGATCGACCGCGGACCCGGCACCGCATCGACGCTGGGCTACGCGACCTTCGGCGGCACGGTGTCGATCAACTCGATCTCGCCCTCCGACACGGTGCGGATCAACCCGTACGGGACCGTGGGCACCTGGGGGACCAAGCTGTACGGGCTGCAGTTGGACAGCGGCGCGCTGGCGGCCCTGAACGGGGCGCGCGGCACGCTGGACGTGCAGCGGGTCGAAGCGCGCGGCGGGATCAGCGGCACCTCGACCCGCCGCCTCAACGGCTTCGTCAAGGTTGAGGTGCCGGTGAACGACAACACGGTGGTCACGTTCCTCGGCAACTACGACCGCAACTTCGTTCACACGCCCTACGGCGCCACGCTCGCGGAAATCCAGAAGTACGGCCCCAAATACGGCCTGAACAACGATCCCCGGTCGCAGGCCTACCGCGGCTACAACTACGACGACTACACCACGGACTTCGAGTATGTCGGCGTGAAGTCCAGCTTCGGCGACGGCTGGGGCGTGGACAACAAGCTCTACACCAACGCCTACTACCAGACCGGCCGGGTCGGGAGCAGCCCGAACGGCACCACGGCGAACCTGACGACCTCCGCCAGCAACCGGTACTTCTCGAACGGCCAGCCGATCACGCTGAACAACGACGTGCCGGGCTTCTCCAAGCACAACGACTTCCGCGACTACGGCGACATCCTGCGCCTCGCCAAGGAAACCGCCTTGGGCCAACTGCGCGCCGGGGTGTGGATCGACTACATCAACGCGTCGAACTACCGCGAGCAGGTCGTGCTCAGCCGCAACAGCATTCAATACACCTTGAAATCGCCGACCGCGCCCGGCTACTCCCGGCTGTACCATACCGACCTGCGCACGGAGCAGCCCTACGTGGAGTGGGCGCTGACGCCGATTCCCGGCCTCGTCATCACGCCCGGCCTCAAGTACACCGCCACCACCCGCACGCTGGACGCGCCCATCTACGCGGTCTCCAGCAACCGGGCGCTGTCAACGAACTCGGAGCGGACCTACTCCGACTTCCAGCCGTCGGTCGAGGCGCGCTACTCCATCAGCAAGGACTGGACGGTGTATGCGCAGGCGGCGCGCGGCTTCCTCGCACCGCCGGTCAACGTGCTCTACACCAGCAGCCCGGCGAACCTGACTCCGCAGTCCACCTGGAACTACCAGGTCGGCACCGCCTACCAGACGGACCGCTTCACGGTCGGCGCGGACGGCTACTACATCGACTTCACCAACCGGATCGGCAGCCGCGCCCTGGACAACGGCGACACGACCTATTTCAACTCCGGCGGCGCCACCTACCGGGGCCTGGAATTCGAAGGCACGTTCAACGTCGCCCATGGCGCGTCGCTGTATGGCAACTACACCATCAACAGCGCCGACCTGAAGAAGGGTGGCGGCCCGCTTTCGGTCACGCCGCGCACCACCGGCGCTGCCGGGGTGCTGTACCGCCAGCAGCACGCGCTGCTGAACAACGACCTGATCTACGGGTCGATCATCGGCAAGTTCATCGGGCCGCAATACCTGCAGGACACGCCGGCCGCCTTCCCGATCCACGCTTATTCCTTTGCCAACCTGGCGCTTGGCTACACCCTGCCGGTCTGGAACGGGCGCAAGCTGGACTTCCGGGTGAACGTGGACAACATCAGCAACAACCGCAGCCTGATCGGCCTCGCCGGCACGACCGCCGGCGGCACCATCCCGCTTTACTGGACCAACGCCGGGCGCAGCGCGTTCTTCTCGGTTTCCGCATCGCTGTGACGGCAGCGGGAGCAAGAGGCCGTCGGCGCCGCACGGGTCACTCGGCCGGCATCACGACGGGCGCGCCCTTGTCCTTGACGAAGAAGGCGAGGAACCTGGCCGGCTTCGTCTTGCTCGCGTTGCGGCCGACGAGGTGGATGTCGTCCGGCCCCTCGTAGAAGGTTTGCCCGGGATGCAGGGTGACAGGCGCCGCATCCTTCACCTGCATGACAAGCGAGCCTTCGAGCACGTAAACGAAGACGTAGGCGTTGTGGCGGTGGACGGGGCCTGCCGCTCCCGGCGCGTACTCCACCGTCATCATCGCGCCCTCCTTGCCGGCGATGCCGGTCAGGTCGCGCGAAAGAAGCGGCGTTACCTTCGTGGTTTGGGCGGCGCTGGCGCCGGCGACGGAGATCAACGCAGCGGCCAACAGCAGTCTTTTCATCGGGACAAACCTTTGCTTGCAGGGAGCGTCCGTGGCCCGAACCGGGGGCGGTTCCACCGCCGCTGGCCCGATTACTCTCGCAAGGGCAGGTCGGACGTCAACTGGCTGCCGCCGGGTTGTCGCGAATGCAACCGTCCCGTCCAGCACGCCTGCTTCGCGAGGGCGAGGATGCGCCCGTCCGGGCACTCGGACACGAGGCACCGCCGGCGCGCGCCGCGGCGCCGGGGATCGTTCCGACCTTGCATGGCCGGACCGCCGGGCCTGTAATGGCCCAATGCCGGACGCCCCGACCCGCTACCGCGACGTGACCTATGCCTCGCTCCGCGGCCGGGGGGTGCTGGTCACGGGCGGCGCGTCCGGCATCGGGGCGGAGATGGTACGCGCCTTCGCGGCGCAGGGGGCCGCGGTGCGGTTCCTCGACATCGACCAGGCGGCCGGGCAGGCGCTGGCGGCCCAGACCGGGGCGCGCTTCGGCGCCTGCGACCTCACGGACGTCGCGGCGCTCCGCGCGGCTGTCGCCGCCGCGGCGCCTGTGGACGTGCTGGTCCACAACGCCGGGGGCGGCGTCGGCCTTGCCGCGGTGCTCGGCGCCATCGCGTGCGGCGCGCGGCAGGTGGTGGCGATCGACCTGTCGGACGACAAGCTCGGCCTCGCCCGGCAGATTGGCGCGACCGGCACCGCCGCGGCGATCAGGGCAGGGTGGAGCGCGGCCTCCTCGT
>CAXUIQ010000029.1:0-12573 GCA_964250815.1 uncultured Acetobacteraceae bacterium | reverse complement strand
CGCCGCCGCGGCGCCGGTGGACGTGCTGGTCAACAACGCCGGCCGGGACGACCGGCACGCGCTGGCGGCGGTCGAGCCTGAGTACTGGAACGACTGCCTGGCGCTCAACCTCAACCACCAGTTCTTCGCGACGCAGGCCGCGGCCCCGGCCATGGCGGCGCGCGGCGGCGGGTCGGTGATCCTGCTGGGGTCGGTGTCCTGGATGCGCGGGCGGCCGGGCATGGTCGGCTACACCGCCGCCAAGGCCGCCATCCACGGCATGACGCGCACCCTGGCGCGCGAGCTGGGCGAGGCTGGCATCCGCGTCAACTGCATCGTGCCCGGCGCGATCCTGACCGCGCGGCAGCAGGCGCTGTGGCTCACCCCGGCGGCGGAGCGGCGCATCCTCGACGACCAGGCGCTGAAGTTCCGGCTGGACGGCAGCCACGTGGCGCGGATGGCGCTGTTCCTGGCCTCGGACGAGGCGGCGGGCTGCACCGGGGCGGACTTCATCGTCGATGCCGGTCTGACGCTGAACTGATGGAGCTTCGCGCGTCCGGCGGCGAGTTTTCGATCTGGCATGGCGGGCAATGCCTGCTGTCCCACGGCCCGGCCGCGCCCTGCGTGTCCATCGGCCGGGGCGAGGCGCGGTTCGACATGCACCGCGGCAACTTCGACGTCCAGGACGCCGTGCTGTCCCGCGCGCCGCTGCCGTTTGCCACGGTGCGGGACGGGCGGATCGAGCTGCGGGCGTCGGCGGGCGGTCCGCTCCGGCTGACGCTCCAGGTGGAGACCGACGGCCCGCGCGCCAGCATCGCCTTCGCCGCCGCCGACCCGTCGGACAACCGCCTCTGGCTGCGGCTCCCGGCCGATCCGGAGGCGGCGGTCTGGGGATGCGGCGAGCAGATGTCCTACCTGGATCTGCGCGGACGCCGCTTTCCGCTCTGGACCAGCGAACCCGGCGTCGGGCGCGACAAATCGACCGCCGTCACGCAGCAGGCCGACGCGGCGGGCCGGGCCGGCGGCGACTACTGGACCACCAACTACCCGCAGCCGACCTTCCTCACCGCGCGCCGGGTCGCGGTGCACCTTGAGACGACGGCCTACAGCGTGTTCGACTTCACCGCGCCCGACGAGCACTGGCTGGAAGCCTGGGCGATCCCGGAGCGGCTGGATCTAACGGCGGCGCCGAGCCTCCTTGCCTTGGTCGAGGCGCTGTCGCTGCGCTTCGGGCGGCAGCCGCCGCTGCCGGACTGGGTGCTGGGCGGCGCGGTCCTCGGGCTGAAGGACGGCGCCCGCAGCTTGGCGCGCCTGGATGCGGTCGCCGCAGCCGGCGCCCGGATCGCCGGGCTGTGGTGCGAGGACTGGTGCGGCGTGCGGCAAACAAGCTTCGGCCGCCGGCTGTTCTGGGACTGGCGATGGAGCCGGGAACGCTACCCGGACCTCGCGGCGCGCATCGCCGGGCTGCGGGCGCGGGGCATCCGGTTCCTGGGCTACGTGAACCCGTACCTGTGCAACGACGGCACCCTGTTCCCGGAGGCGGAAGCGGCCGGGTTCCTGGCGCAGGACGACGCCGGCGGCACCTACCTGGTCGATTTCGGCGAGTTCCACTGCGGCGTGATCGACCTGACCCGGCCCGAAGCCTGCGCCTGGTTCGCCGAGCGGGTGATCGGGCGGGAGATGCTCGGCCTTGGCCTGTCCGGCTGGATGGCGGATTTTGGCGAGTACCTGCCCACGGACGCGCGCCTGGCCGGCGGCGCAGATGCGGCGCTGCTGCACAACGCCTGGCCGGTGCTGTGGGCCGCGGTCAACGCCCATGCCGTGGCGCGGGCCGGGCAGGGGGGCGAGGCGCTGTTCTTCATGCGGGCCGGGTTCACCGGCGTGCAGCGGCACTGCCCGCTGCTTTGGGCGGGGGACCAATGCGTCGATTTCTCCCGCCACGACGGCTTGCAGACCGTCATCTGCGCCGCGCTGTCGGCGGGGCTGCTGGGCAACGCCTTCCACCACTCGGACATCGGCGGCTACACGAGCCTGTTCGGCCTCCGGCGCACGCCGGAGCTGCTGATGCGCTGGGCGGAGATGGCGGCGTTCACGCCCGTGATGCGCAGCCACGAGGGCAACCGGCCCGACGACAACCTGCAGCTCGACGGCGACCCGGCGGTGCTGGCGCACTTCGCCCGCATGACGCGGATCTACGTCCACCTGGCGCCCTACCTCCGCACGCTGATCGCCGAGGCGTCTGCGCGGGGCTTGCCGGTGCAACGCCCGCTGTTCCTGCACTTCGAGGCCGACCGGGCCACCCACTCGATCCAGGACGCCTACCTCTACGGCCCGGATTTGCTGGTCGCGCCGGTTCACCGGGCGGGCGTCACGGCTTGGCGCACCTACCTGCCGGCCGGCGCGGACTGGGTGCATCTGTGGTCCGGCACCCTCCACCCCGGCGGCGCGCACGCCACGGTCCCGGCGCCACCCGGCCAGCCCCCGGTGTTCCATCGCGCCGGCTCCGCCTTCCAACCGTTGTTCGAGGCGGCGGCATCACTGGACTGATCGGCCCGGCACGGTAAGCTATCCGAAAAACCACGGGGGAGACGACCATGATCCGCCACGGATTGCTGGCCATGCTGGCCGCCGCAGCGCTCGCCGGGCAGGCTGCCGCAGCCGAGATCCGCGTCGCCTGCTACTCCGACGGCAACGAGTGCGAGGTCACGGCCGCGCTGGCCCAGCGCTTCATGCAGGCCAATCCCGACGTGCGGGTCGCGATCGACCAGGTGCCCTACAAGTCGATCCAGGAAAGCCTGCCGGTGCAGCTCGCCGCCGGCAACGGGCCGGACATCGCGCGGGTGACGGACTTCGGCGCCATCGGCCGGTATTTCCTGGACATGCGCCCGCTGCTGAAGGACGCGGCTTACTGGGACGCGAACTTCGGCGCCACGCTGCCCTGGATGCGGGCGGAAGCCGGCGACACCGGCATCTACGGCCTGCCGACGCAACTGACCGTCACCGGCCCCATCGTCAACGCCACGCTGTTCGAGCAGGCGGGCGTGCCGCTGCCGGAGGCCCCCGCGACCTGGGACGACTGGGCCGCCGCCGCGGCCCGCGTGGCGCGCGCCACCAACACGCAGGCCGGCATGGCGATGGACCGCAGCGGGCACCGCTTCGCCGCCGGCGCCATCGACTACGGCGCGCAATACTTCGGCCCGGACGGGCAGCCCGCCGTGACCGACCCGGGGTTCCGCGCCTTTGCCGAGCGCTTCGTGCGCTGGAACAAGGACAACACGGTGGAGCGCGAGGTCTGGGCCGCCGCCGGCGGCAGCGCGTACCGCGATGCGTTCGAGGAGTTCGCGGGCGCCCGGGTCGTCGTGTATGTCTCCGGAAGCTGGCAGGTGCGGCGGCTGCAATCCTCGGTGGGCGACGGGTTCGATTGGTCGGTCGCCCCGCCCCCGTGCGGCCCCGCCGCCTGCACCGCCATGCCCGGCGGCGCCGCCTTCGTCGCGTTCAAATCGACCAAAAGCCCGAAGGAGGCCGCGCGGTTCCTCGACTACCTCGCGAGCCAGCCGGTCTATGCCGAGATGATGTCGCGCACCGCCAACATCCCCGCCCATGCCGGGCTGCAACGCTCCGGCGTCGCTTACGACCTGCCGGCCCCCGCCCGCGCGGCGTTGCAGGCGTTCACGGCCGCGGCCACCGGCATCTCGCCCGTGGCCTACCGGCTACAGGGCTACATCCTGAACCGCCCGGTGTTCAACGCCACCGTCGCCCGGCTGTCCCAGGCCATCGTGGGGGAGCTGACGCTGGACCAGGCCTATGCGCGCATCGACGGGGACGTGCAAAGCGCGCTGGCCGCGTCGAAGTAGCCATGCGCAGCGTCCTTGCCCACCTTTTTGGCGCCTTGATGAACCTGCCGGAGCGTCCCATGCGTTGGGCGCAGCGGCGGCTGGGGCCGGGTCTTGCGTGGCTGTTCGTCGGGCCGAACCTCCTGGTGTTCAGCCTGTTCACCTTCCTGCCGATCCTGCTGAACGTCTGGTATGCCGCGACCTCGGGCACCAACCTGCTGCCCGGCGACCGTCCCTGGGCCGGCCTCGGCAACATGCGGGCGCTGCTGGAATGCGGCAGCTACCTCGACCCGTCCTCGTGCCAGCGGGACCTGTTCTGGCACGGGGTGCACAACACGCTGGCCTTCGTCGCCTTGCAGGTTTCGCTGATGGTGCTGCTGAGCGGGGTGACGGCGCTGGCGCTGAACAAGCCGGTCCGCGGCCGGGGTTTCTTCCGGGCGGCGTTCTTCTATCCCGTGCTGCTGTCCCCGGTCGTGGTGGCGCTGATCTGGAAGTGGATCTTGCAGCGCAACGGCGTGCTCAACGCGGCCATCATGGCGGGCGGCGGGGAGCCAGTCGATTGGCTGCTCGGCGCCGGCAGCGCCTTCGGCTGGACGGTGTTCGTCAGCATCTGGGCGCACATGGGCTTCTACACCCTGATCCTGCTGGCCGGGCTGCAAGCGATCCCGCGCGACGTGTACGAGGCGGCCGAGATGGACGCCGCCCGGCCCTGGACCCGCTTCCGCCGCATCACCCTGCCGCTCCTCATGCCCAGCGTCCTGGTCGTGCTGGTGCTGTCGCTGATCCGCGCGGTGCAGATCTTCGACGAGGTGTTCGTGCTCACCGGCGGCGGCCCCGGCACGGCCACGACCTACCTGGTGCAGTTCATCTACGAGACCGGATTCGCCCAGCAGGTGCGGGAATACGGCATGGCGTCCGCGGCGTCCCTGCTGCTGGCCGTGGTGCTGCTGGCGCTAACCCTGCTGCAACTGCGCGCGACGCGGGGGCGGGGTGCGTAGGTTCCTGCTCGCCACGCGCGGGCGGCATGGCGCGGACTGGACCGATTGGGCCAGCTACGCTTATCTGCTGCTGGGCACCGCCATCATGTTCGGCCCGGTCGCCTGGCTGGCGCTGAGTTCGCTCAAGACCCCGGCCGCCCTGGACCAGTCGCCGCCCACCCTGCTGCCGTACGAGCCGGCACGCGCGGCGGTGCCGGGCCGCCCGGGCGAGCTGCCGCTGTTCCGCGTGACCGCGGGCGAGCACGCGGGCCAGGTGCTGGCCGAAGTCCGGCGCACCGGGCTGCAATCCCAGTTGGTCGATCCCGCCGGTCCCGCGGCGCCCGTCCGGGTGCCCGTGGCGGACCGCGCGCCCGTGCTGCGCCTGCACCCCGCCTGGTCCAACTACGCCGAGGTCGTGGGGCGCTTCGACTTCCTGCGCTATTTCTGGAACAGCGCCTTCATCACCGTGGTCGCCACCGTCATCACCCTGCTGTTCAACGCCATGGTGGCCTTTGCGCTGAGCAAGTACCGGTTCCGCGGACGCGCCGCGGTGTTCCTGGTGATCCTCGCGACCCTGATGATCCCGCCCACCATCGTCTTGGTGCCGAACTACCTGATCGCGTCGGCGCTCGGCCTCACCAACTCGCCTTGGGGCGTCATCTGGCCCGGCGTCGCCACGCCCACCGGCGTGTTCCTGCTCCGCCAATACATGCTGACCCTGCCGGACGAGCTGCTGGACGCCGCGCGCATGGACAACGCCAGCGAATGGCGGCTGTTCTGGCGCATCGTGCTGCCGCTGTCCGCGCCGGCGCTCGCGGTGCTCGCGATCTTCTCGGTGATGTGGCGCTGGAACGACTTCCTGTGGCCCATGGTGGTGCTGAACCGGTCGGAGCGGTTCACCCTTCAGCTCGCGCTCAATGCGTTCCAGGGCGAGCTGACCACCTCCTGGAACCTGCTGCTGGCGATGACGGTGCTGACCCTGCTGCCGGTCACGCTGATCTTCCTGGTATTGCAGCGGCACATCACCCAGGGCATCGCCTCCGCGGGGGTGAAGTAGCGGTGGCGGGCCTGAGCCTCCGCGGCGTGGCCAAGCGGTTCGGCGAAGTCGAGGTGATCCGGGGCGTGGACCTCCATGTGGCGGACGGCTCGTTCGTCGCCTTCGTCGGCCCGTCCGGCTGCGGCAAATCGACCCTGCTGCGCATGATCTGCGGGCTGGAGCCGGTCAGCGCGGGCGACGTGGTGATCGGCGGGCGCCGGGTGAACGACCTGCCGGCGGCGCGGCGGGGCCTGGCGCTGGTGTTCCAGTCCTACGCGCTCTACCCGCACATGACGGTGCGGCAGAACATGGCGTTCGGACTGGAAAACCTGGCCACCCCCAAGGCGGAGATCGAGGCCCGCATCACCGAGGCCGCGCGCATGCTGCGGCTTGAGCCGTTCCTCGCCCGGCGGCCCGGGGCGCTGTCCGGCGGGCAGCGGCAGCGCGTCGCCATCGGCCGGGCCATCGTGCGGGAGCCGGAGATCTTCCTGTTCGACGAGCCGCTGTCCAACCTCGATGCCGAGCTGCGGGTCGAGATGCGGGCGGAACTTGCGTCGCTGCACCGCCGGCTGGGCACCACGATGATCTACGTGACGCACGACCAGGTGGAGGCGATGACCATGGCCGACACCATCGTCGTGCTGCGGGCGGGCCGGGTGGAGCAGGCCGGGCCGCCGCTTGCGCTGTACAACGCGCCGGCCAACCAGTTCGTCGCCGGGTTCATCGGATCGCCGCGGATGAACTTCCTCCCCGGCGTCGTGCAGGCGGGTGGCCTCGCGGTTGACGGCCTGGGCTGCGTTCCGTTCCCGCCCCGGCAAGGCGTGCGCCCGGGCGACGCGGTGACGCTCGGCATCCGGCCCGAGCATTTGCAGGAAGCGGACGACGGCACGCCCGCGACCGTGACCGCGGTGGAGCAGTTGGGCGGCCTCAGCTACGTGCGCTTGGCACAGCACGACGCCGTGCTGCAAGTGGCCGGCCAGACCCAGTTGCGGCCCGGCGAGACCGTGCGCCTGCGCCTGCCGCCCGAGCACCTCCACGTCTTCGGCGCAGACGGCGCCGCGCTGGCGCCCTGATGCGCCCGGTCCGCCGCGCCCGGCTGCTCGCCGAAACCCCGCACGGCGTCCTGCTGGACTGCGGGGACGGCACCACCTGCCGCGTCGGCCTGCTGGCCGAGGACCTGGCGCGGGTGCTGTTCCTGCGCGGGGGCGTCCTGCGCCAGCCCCGGACCTGGATGGTGCCGGCGCCGGGTGCGGCCGACGTGCCGTGGAAAGGGCGGGACCGGACCGACGACAGCGCGTGGCCGCCGCCTGCCATCGCGCGCTCCGATGGCGGCTTGACGCTCGCGACGGCGGCGTTCGCCGTCAGCGTCCAGCTTGACCCGTTCCGGCTGACGTGGCAGCGCCCGGACGGCCGGGTGTTCCTGGCGGACCGGCCCAACATGGCGTGGATGCTGTCCCGGCGCGGCACGGCGGTGGCCCACTACGCTGCCCGGCACCCGGCCGACCGGTACTACGGCCTGGGCGACAAGACCGGCCCGCTCGACCTGCACGGGCGGCGGCTGCGCGTCGCGATGCGGGACGCGCTCGGCTACGATCCGCAGGGCGGCGACCCGCTCTACAAGCACTGGCCGTTCCTCTTGGCGCAGGACGGCGCGACCGGCACGGCCTACGGGATGCTGTACGACAACCACGCCGCCGCCGCTTTCGATCTCGGCGCGGAGCACGACAACTACCACGGGCTGTTCCGCGGCTACGAGGCGGAGGACGGCGACCTCGACCTGTACGTGGTGGCCGGGCCGCGGCTCTCGGACGTGACGCCCGCCTTTTTGCGGCTGACCGGGGGCACGGCGCTGCCGCCGCGCTGGTCGCTCGGCTATGCGCAGACCGCGATGGCCCTCGCCGACGCGCCGGACGCGCAGGCGCGGATCGAGGCGTTCATCGGCCGCTGCCGGGCGGAGGACATCCCGGTGAGCGCGTTCCATTTCGGCTCCGGCTACACCTCCATCGGGCCGAAGCGCTACGTGTTCCATTGGAACCGCGACAAGTTCCCGGACCCCGAGGGCCTGATGGTGCGCTTCCACGGCGCGGGGATGCGGGTGGTGGCGAACCTCAAGCCCTGCCTGCTCGACGACCATCCGCAGTACGCCGAGGCCGCCGGCGCCGGCGCGTTCGTGCGGGACGGGGACACCGGGGCGCCGCTGCTGTCGCAGTTCTGGGACGGGGAAGGCGCGCATATCGACTTCACCAGTCCGGCCGGCATCGCCTGGTGGCAGGACGGCCTGGCCCGCAGCGTGCTCGCACCCGGCATCGACGCCGGGTGGAACGACAACAACGAGTACGAGCTGTGGGACGAGGCCGCCGAGTGCGCCGGGTTCGGCACGCCCGCGCTGCTCGCCTTGCTGCGCCCGGTGCAGCCGCTGCTGATGACCCGCGCCACGCTGGAGCAGCAGCGCCGCGGCGCCCCGGCCCGGCGCGCCTTCACCGTGACGCGCGCCGGCCTGCCGGGGGTGCAGCGCTATGGGCAAAGCTGGAGCGGCGACAACACGACAAGCTGGGAGTCGCTGCGCTGGAACCTGCGGACCGGGCTGCAGATGTCGCTGTCGGGGCTTTACAACACCGGGCACGACATCGGCGGGTTCGCCGGTCCCTTGCCGGACGCGGAACTGCTGATCCGCTGGACGCAGGCGGGCGTCGTGCATCCCCGCTTCGTCATGAACAGTTGGAAGCCGGGCGGCGCCTACAACAGCCCGTGGCTGCACCCCGAGGCGCTGCCCGCGGTCCGCGAGGCGGTCCGCCTGCGCTACCGTTTGATGCCCTATCTCTACAGCCTGATGCACCACGCGGCCGACCGGCACGAGCCGGTGATCCGCCCGACCTTCCTGCAGTACCCGGACGACCCGGGCTGCGCCGCCGATTGCGACGAGCTGATGCTCGGACCCTTCCTGCTCGCGGCGCCCGTGGTGCATCCCGGCGAGCGGACCCGGCGCGTGCGGCTGCCGCAGGGGCCGGAAGCGTGGTTCGACGTGCACACCGGCGCCGCCCTGCCCAGCGGACCCGCCGAGCTGCCGGCGCCGCTGGACCGGCTGCCCTTGCTGGCGCCCGCCGGCGCGATCCTGCCGATGACCGGCACGCCCGGCATGGCGCGCCTGCACGACGAACCCTCGCGGCTGCTGCGGCTGTTCCCCGGGCCGGGCCGGGGCAGCAGCCGCTTCGTGCTGGTGGAGGACGACGGGCTGACCGAGGGCGGCCCGGCGACCCGGCTGCATTGCGCCCTGTCCTGGACGCCGGAGCAGATCCACCTGCGTTGCGACGCCCGCGGCGATTTCCCGTTGCCGGACGCGATCTCCTACGCGCTGCCGCCCGGCGAGCGCCGGCCGGTGCGGATGGAGCGCGGTGCCGGGGTGCCGGTGCTTACGGAGCCGCGCTGACCGGGAACGGCAGGCTCCTGCCCGCACGCGGGGAAGCTGGAGGTCAGCGGATGGCCGGTTCCGGCACGGGTGCGCCGCGGTCGGTGCGCAGCAGGCCGAAGCGATGCGATGGGTTCCTACTTAGCTGTAGCCGTCCCTGCTTCAGTTGCCGCTTTTCCGCGGGACGCCGCGCCGCGCTTCGGCGAGCGCCTCATCTACCCACGCCGGCACCACCTCGGTCGCCGGGCCGTGCCGGGCCTCGTCGAAGGCGCGCGTCAGCACGGTCGTCTCCAGGTTCAGCTCCACCGTGCGTGCGCCGCGTGCCCGTGCCATGAGCGCGAAATCGGCCGCAGGATGGACTTGGCCGCTTGTGCCGACCGCGGCGAAAAGGCCGCAGCGCGCTTCCAGCGCGTCCTCGATCTCACCCATGTGCAACGGCACCTCGCCAAACCAGACCACGTGGGGGCGCAAGGCCGGAACCGCGCAGGCGGGGCAGGACGCGGCCGCCAGGCCGGCGCCCTCGAACGGCGACACCGCGCCGCAACGCAGGCACCGGGCCTTGGCGAGTTCGCCGTGCATGTGCAGCAGGCCGGGCTGGCCCGCACGCTCGTGCAGGTCGTCCACGTTCTGGGTGACCACGAGCACGGGTCCAGGGTGCTCGCGTGCCAGGCGGGCGAGGGCAACGTGGGCGGCGTTCGGCTGGACGGCGGCGCCGCGCAACTGGACCCGCCTGGCGTCGTAGAACGCCTGCACGCGCGCCGGGTCGCGGGCGAACGCCTCGGGGGTGGCCACGTCCTCGATGCGCACCTTGGCCCAGATGCCGTCCGCGTCGCGAAAGGTGGCGAGGCCGCTTTCGCGGCTGATGCCTGCCCCCGTGAGGACGACGATCCCGCGCCCGTTCATCGCGGCAGCCTCGTTGGACAGCGCCACAAGGCGTCCTGAACCGCGACTGCATTCTGCGCCATGGCCGAGGCCGCATCGCTCCTCATCGTCCCGCACCGCTCCGGCTGTTCATTGTCCTTGTTGGGTGAAGTCGCGTCTTCCGCAAGCGGGGCCGTCGCGCCCACATGGCTTCAACGAGGACCTGGCCATCAACGCCGACCACGATAGGGACACAGGTCACGCGGGAGCGGCGACCTGCAGGGGCGGCAGGACTTCACTGGAGTGACCCCGGGACGCCGTTGCGGCGGACCGGTCTGGACCATGGAGACGAGAGCATGAACACGCCGGGCCTCTACGACCGCTACGTCCTGCCGCGTCTGCTTGCGCTTGCCATGCGGACCAAGGAGCTTGTCCCCTTCCGCGAGCGGGTCGGCCTGGCGGCATCCGGGCGCGTGCTTGAAATCGGGATCGGCAGCGCCCTGAACCTGCCCTTTTTCGGTCCCCAGGTCCGTGAGGTCGTCGGGGTGGACCCGTCGCCCGCCCTGGTCTCGATGGCCCGGCAGCGACGATCCGGGGGGCTGCGCTTCCCGTTCACGGTCCGCCAAGGGACGGGCGAGCGGCTCCCGTTCGAGGACGGCGGCTTCGACACTGTGCTGACGACCTGGAGCCTATGCAGCGTCGCAGATCCCGTGCAAGTCCTCCGGGAAGCCCGGCGCGTGCTCCGCCCGGGCGGGCAGTTGCTGTTCGCCGAACACGGCCGGGCGCCGGATGCGGCTGTCCAACGGTGGCAGGACGCGCTCACCCCGGCCTGGAAGCGCTTGGCCGGGGGGTGCCGCCTGAACAGGCAGATGGACGAACTGGTCGGGGCTGCCGGCTTCCGGCTGGACGCCCTCCGCACCGGCTACGCCCGCGGGCCGCGGCCGATGACGTTCATGTACGAAGGACGGGCCACGCCGAGGTGATGGTCTGGACAAGCTGGCTGCACTGGTCGCGGAGGGGCGACGGCCCGCAACCGGGCTGCTCCGAACGCTGCGCGAGCGCCGGAACCGCGCTCCGCCCGTATGCCGCCGGAGTAGCTGTCCCGAGCCTATTGGCGCCAGGCTCTGATCGGGTTCCGGGGTGGTGCTGGGTGCGTCACGCGACTACAGCGTTTTGCGTCCCAGTCGGGACGTGAAACGCTGTAGCTTCTTGTTTGACGAGCATCTTCACGCGGGCCGCCTGTCCCAAGCGTCCCGCGATCTGCTCTAGGCCGGCGGTGAGGGCGCCGAGTCAGGCGTTGCCGCGTCGGCGCGCGTCATGAACAAACTGGGAGAAGCCGGGATGAAGCGGCAGCTTGTCCTGCGAGATGCCTCGGTGCGGGCGGAGCCAAGAAAGCAGCAACGACCAAAACCCTTCCAGGGTGTTGACGTGGACCTCGCAGAACCCGTCCTCGTCGCGGGCATGCCCGCCTCGGCGCAGGGTCTCGGCCATTCTCTTGAATGTTGACGACGGTTTACGGGATGGTGGAGGGGGTTGGATTCGAACCAACGTAGCCGTTACAGCAGCGGATTTACAGTCCGCCCCCTTTAGCCACTCGGGCACCCCTCCGCCGGACCGCGGCAGGGCCGCAGGACGGGCGGGGTAGCGCCGAACCGGGATGGCTGTCAACCGGCCTGGGCGCGGCCGGCAGGCAGGCGGGGGCTGTTGCACGCCAGGCCGTGCCGGGTTCAAAACGGCTCTTGGGGGGGAGAGTCACCCTGGGGACTGATCGGGGCATGGGATCAGCCATTCCGTCCTGAGCGACAGTGTCACTTTCAGGACCACTCGGTTCTGCTCATCCCTGACGATCGAGACGATGTCCTGCCGGTCGAAGCCCAGACCCATCTCGTGGGCGATGTTGGGCAAAAGGCGGACCGCTTCGTCGCGGGCTTCCGGATGCCCTGGCAGCTCAACGCCCACGTCGCCGCGCAGGACGCACTCGCCATCGCCGGAGTCGAAAAAATAGAGCGGCATGGGTTCTCCCTCCGTCGGCGAGGCGCCAGCGCCGATATGCAAACGTCTCGCCCCGTTGCTTCCCACGCATGAGGCCGGGACAGGGTGCCGTTCAGCCCGCGTCCTGGGTCCTGGCCTCGTCGGGGCGCCGCACGCCCGCGGCGCGGCGACAGGATCGCAACCCGAGGGACAGGCGCGGCCGCCGCCTCCGGCACCCGTGCGCCTGGGACGAGAACCGTCCGGACACTGGAGACGTGGGCTGCCGCGGACAGCCAGGGCCGGAAGCGTCACACGCCGGAACGGCCTTCGATGACCTCACGCGCCTCCGCCACGAGCCGCTTCTCGGCGCCGGCCGCGCGTGACGCTTCAACGGCCCAGCCGCGCGACAGCTCGGCGGCACGGTGGGCTTGGCGGTCCAGTTCGGAGGCACGGCGGCGGTAGGTCTCGGCTTTGGCGCCGAGTTGCCGGGCGCCGTGGGCAGCCGAGACG
>CAXUIQ010000028.1:309-16058 GCA_964250815.1 uncultured Acetobacteraceae bacterium | reverse complement strand
CATGGCGGCGATCACCACGTCGCGCCCGGTCTTGATGCCGCCGTCGGTGCGCAGCCGGACCCGGTGGCGCAGGCGGTTCAAGGTCAGCACCTGGTGCGCCTCCGACAGCCCCATCTCCCACGGCAGGCCGGCGTACTTGACCGAGGACTGCGGGCTGGCCCCGGTGCCGCCGCTGTGACCGCTGATCAGGATGGTGTCCGCGCGGGCCTTGGCGACGCCGGCCGCGATGGTGCCGATGCCGGAGCGCGACACGAGCTTCACGCAGACGCCGGCGTCCGGGTTGATCTGCTTGAGGTCGTAGATGAGCTGCGCCAGGTCCTCGATGGAGTAGATGTCGTGGTGCGGCGGCGGGCTGATCAGGGTCACGCCCGGCGTCGAGTGCCGCAGCTTCGCGATCAAGGGCGACACCTTGAAGCCCGGCAACTGTCCGCCTTCGCCGGGCTTGGCGCCTTGCGCCATCTTGATCTCGATCTCGCGGCAGGCGTTCAGGTATTCGGCGGTCACGCCGAACCGCCCGGACCCCACCTGCTTGATCGCGGACGAGGCGTTGTCCCCGTTCACACGCGGCGTGGCGCGGGCCGGGTCCTCGCCGCCTTCGCCGCTGTCGCTCCGGGCGCCGATGCGGTTCATGGCGATGCTCAGCGTCTCGTGCGCTTCCGGGCTGAGCGCGCCGAGCGAGATGCCGGGCGCCACCAGGCGCTTCCGGATCTCGGTGATGCTTTCCACGTCGTCCACGGGGATCGGCGTCACCTTGTCGGTGCGGAAGTCCAAGAGGTCGCGCAGCGCCACCGGCTTTTGCCGCCGCACCCCGTCGGCGTAGCGGCGGTAGGTTTCGAAGCTGTCGGTCGCGACCGCGGTCTGCAAGGTATGAATCAGCCCGCCGTCGAAGGCGTGGACCTCGCCCCGGCGCCGCAGCTTATAGACGCCCCCGACCGGCAAGGTCGCCGCCTCGCCGTCCCAGGCGGCCTCGTGCAGCCCCAGGATCTTGCGCGCGATGCCAGTGAGGCCGATGCCCGAGATGCGCGACTGCATGCCGGGGAAGAACTCGCCGACCAGGGCGCGCGACAGGCCGATGGCCTCGAAGTTGTAGCCGCCGCGGTAGGAGGAGACCACCGATATGCCCATCTTGGACATGATCTTGAGCAAGCCCTTGTCCACCGCCTTCTTGTAGCGCTGCACCGCCTCCTTCAGCGTCATCGGCCCGAACAGGCCGCGCCGGTGCCGGTCGGCGATGCCTTCCTGCGCGAGGTAAGCGTTGACCGTGGTCGCCCCCACCCCGATCAAGACGGCGAAGTAATGGGTGTCCATGCACTCGGCGCTGCGCACGTTGAGGCTGGTGAAGGTGCGCAAGCTTTGGCGCACCAGGTGCGTGTGGACCGCGCCCGTGGCCAGGATCATCGGCATGGGGGCGCGCTGCTCCCCCTGCTCCTCGTCCGTCAGCACGACATGGGCGCAGCCGGCGCGCACCGCCTCCTCCGCTTCCCGCCGGATGCGGTCCAGGCCCATGCGCAAGCCCGGCTCGCCGTCCGCCACCGCGAAGGTGCAGTCCACCCGGCACGCCGCCTCCCCCATGCGCGCCGCCATCGCCGCGAACTCGGCATTGCTCAGGACGGGGCTTTCGAGTTGCAGCAGGTCGCACTGGCTGCTGTCCTCGTCCAGCACGTTGCCGAGGTTGCCGAGCCGGGTCTTGAGCGTCATCACCCGGTTTTCCCGCAGGCTGTCGATGGGCGGGTTGGTGACCTGGCTGAACCCCTGGCGGAAGTAGTGGTGCAGACCGCGGTACCTCTCGCTCAGGACCGCGATGGGCGTGTCGTCGCCCATGCTGCCGACCGCCTCGGCGCTGTCCTCCACCATGGGGTGCAGGATCATCTCCAGCTCTTCCAGCGTCGTGCCCACCGCGAGCTGCCGGCGCCGCAATTCCTCGGGCGAGAACTGCACCGTCTCCGGCGCGTCCGTCTTGATGATGCCGTCGAGCCGGGTGATGCCCCGCGTCCACTCCCCGAACGGCTGGCGCGCGGCCAGCAGGTCCTTCAGCTCGTCGTCAAGGTAGAAGCGCGCGTTCTCCAGATCGACGGCGACCGTTTGCCCCGGCCCGACCCGGCCCTTGGCGACGATCTCCGCCTCCTGGAACTTCACCATGCCGGTCTCGCTGCCGACCACCAGCAGCTTGCTGTCGGTGACGGTGTAGCGGAGCGGGCGCAGCCCGTTGCGGTCGAGGCCCGCGATCACCCAGCGCCCGTCGGTGGCGGTGATCGCCGCCGGGCCGTCCCACGGCTCCATCACCGCGTTGCAGTAGCTGAACAGGTCGCGGTGCGCTTCGGGCATGGTCGCGTCCTGCCCGATGCTGGCGGGGATCAGCAGCGCCTTCGCCATCGGCGCGTCGCGCCCGGCGCGCACCAGCAGCTCGAACACGTTGTCGAGCGTCGCGGTGTCCGACCCGCCCGCCTGGATCACCGGCTTCACGTCGTCGATGAACCCCTCCAAGGCTCCCGCCGCCAGCCGCGTCTCGTGCGACTTCATCCAGTTGACGTTGCCGTGGACGGTGTTGATCTCCCCGTTGTGCGCGATCATGCGGAACGGTTGCGCCAAGCGCCAGGTCGGGAAGGTGTTGGTCGAGTAGCGCTGGTGGTAGATCGCGAAGCGGCTGACGAAGCGCGGGTCGGCCAGGTCCGGGTAGAAGTCGGCCAGGCTCTCCGCCAGGAACATCCCCTTGTAGATGATGCTGCGGCAGGACAGGCTGCAGATGTACAGCTCCGGGATCTGCGCCAGGATCGCCTGCTTCTCGATCCTGCGCCGGATCACATACAGGTCGCGCTCGAACGCCGCGCCGTCGCCTGCGGCGTCGAGGCCGGGGCGCTCGCGGATCATGATCTGCTCGATCTCGGGCCGGGTCGCGTTGGCCTTCTCGCCGATGCACTCGGAGCGGATCGGCACTTGCCGCCAGCCGAAGATGCCGTAGCCGAGCGCCAGGATCTCCGTCTCCACGATCTGCCGGCAGCGTTCCTGGGCGTTGAGGTCGGTCTTGGGCAGGAACACCTGGCCCACCGCCATGCGGCCCGGCGGCTCCTTGTGCCCGCTGCGGCGCACGGCTTCGGCAAAGAAGTCCTGCGGGATTTCGACGTGGATGCCGGCGCCGTCCCCGGTCTTGCCGTCCGCGTCCACCGCGCCCCGGTGCCACACGGCGCGCAGCGCGTCGATGCCGGCCTGCACCACGTCGCGGCGCGCCACGCCGTCGAGCGCGGCGACGACGCCGACGCCGCAGGCGTCGTGTTCTTGGCTGGGGTCGTAGGTGTGTTCGAGGCGCGCGACGTTGGCGGCCCAGGCGGCGGGGAATTCTTCGGGGCGGTCGGTCATTGTGCAATCGCCTTTTCGTCGATGCCAAGTTTCTCGAATGTCGCGTGGTTTCTTGTGAAAGCGTCGCGCCCGGCGCTTGCCGGCAAAGGGCGGCTCATGCCTTGCCGCCCTCGCCCGCGCGGTCCGGCAGGCCGCGCACGGCCTCCTCCAGCCGGTTCACCTTGCGCCACATCGCCCCCCTTTGCTCGCCGAGGTCGCGCACGTCCTCCCGGGTGTTATCGGCAATCCTGCGCATGTGGTCGGTCCGGCCCATGGCAACGCTTATGTTGTCCCGGATGCTGGTCAGGTGGTTCTCGTGCCGGTCGAGACGGGCCATGGTGTCGGCCCGCAGGAATGTCAGGCCGTCCTGCACCTTCGCCAGATTGCCTTCCAGGCGGACCAACGCTCCCAACACCATGCTCAACACGTCGTCGCTCATCTGCGGCCTGTTCCCTCGTGCCTGCGCCCTTGCCCCGTCACGGCGTCACCCCGCGCCGCCCCAGCTCTTCGGCGTTCTTGCGGATCGCGTCGCGCGCCACGGCCTCGCCCCACCTCCGCCCGGCGGCGAAGCCTTGGGTGGCGATCACCGGTCCGACCTTCAGAACACGCTGGCCGAGCGGGGTCGCGTAGAACGCGCGCAGCTCCTTCATGTCGTCCAGCGTGTAGTTCTCCGCATAAAGCTCGGTGACGACCTCCGTCAGCTCGCCCAGCCGGGCGCGGAACTCCGGCAACAGCACTTCGTCCACGGTTTGCGCGACTTGCGCCGGGGATTGGCCCGGAGCGCCGCGCTGGATCATCTGCACCATCTGCCCGCGCATCAGTCCCAGCATCTGCCCGACTTGGTTCTGCACGCCGAGGACACCAGCCAGTTCCCGCGCCGCCGTCCGCGCTTCCTCCGTGGGAGCCTCCGCCCAGGCCGGCGCCGCCGCCAGCAGGCACAGCGCCAGCCCCGCCGCCGCTGCCGCTGCCGCTGCCGCCCGCCGCACGCGCCCTACTCCGCGGCTGCCCGCATCGCGCCCGCCTGCATGTGCTTGTGCATCCGCGCCGCCGCGTCCCGCCCGTCGCGGATCGCCCACACCACCAGGCTCGCGCCGCGCACGATGTCGCCAGCCGCGAACACGCCCGGCAGCGCCGTCATCTGCGTCCGGTGCTCCACCTTGAGCGTGCCCCAACGGCTCACCTCCAGCCCCGGCTCGTCCCACAGCCGCGGCAGGTCCTCCGGGTCGAAGCCCAGCGCCTTGACCACCAAATCCGCCTCCAGCGTCATCCGGCTGTCCGTCGGCTCCACCGCCTGCCGCCCGGAGCTGTCGGTGAGGCCGAGGCGCATCCGCTGCACCCGCACCCCGGTCACGTGGCCGTCGCCCAGGAACGCCTCGGGCGCCGAAAGCCAGACGAACTGCACGCCTTCCTCCTCCGCGTTCTTCACCTCGCGCATGGAGCCAGGCATGTTCGCCTTGTCGCGCCGGTACAGGCAGGCGACGCTGGCCGCGCCTTGCCGGGTCGCGGTCCGCACGCAGTCCATCGCCGTGTCGCCGCCGCCGACCACCACCACGCGCTTGCCCGCCGCGTTCAGCCGCCCGCTGTCGAACTCCGGCACTTGGTCGCCCAGGCCCTTGCGGTTGCTCGCGGTCAGGAAATCCATCGCCTTCTCGATCCCCGGCAGCCCGGCGCCGGGTCCGCCGATGTCGCGCGCCTTGTAAACGCCCGTGGCGATCAGCACGCTGTCATGCCGCGCCCGCAGCTCGGCGAACGACAGGTCCCGCCCCAGCTCCACGCCCATGTGGAACCGGATGCCGCCCTCTTCCAGCAACTTCCAGCGGCGCAGCACGATGTCCTTTTCCAGCTTGAACCCGGGGATGCCGTAGATCATCAGCCCGCCCACCCGGTCGTAGCGGTCGTACACGTGGACCTGGTAGCCGAGCGTGCGCAGCCGCTCCGCCGCCGCCAGGCCCCCCGGCCCGGCGCCGACGATCCCCACCGACTGCGGGCGCTCCTGCCGCGGCTTCGGCCCCGTCACCCAGCCCTGTTCCCAGGCATGGTCGGTGATGAAGCGCTCCACCGCGCCGATGGTGACGCTCTCGAAGCCCTTCTCGATGACGCAGTTGCCCTCGCACAGCCGGTCCTGCGGGCAGATGCGCCCGCAGATTTCCGGGAAGGTGTTGGTGGCGGCGCTGACCTCATAGGCTTCCTGCAGCCGGTTCTCCGCCGTGAGCTTGAGCCAGTCCGGGATGTTGTTGCCGAGCGGGCAATGGACCTGGCAGAATGGCACGCCGCATTGGCTGCACCGGCTGCTCTGCGCGCTGGCCTGGGCCGGGTCGAAGTCGGCATAGATTTCCGCGAAGTCCTCCCGCCGCATGGAAGACGTGCGCTTGTCGGGCTGGTGCTGCGCCAGGCTCACGAATTGCAGCATGCGGTCAGCCATGGTCATCCTCCTCCGAACGATCGCCGCGCGGCGTCCCTCGTGCGATATAAAGACGCTGTTCTGGTTTGACGACAGTGAAATTGCGTATTGTGGCAGTAATACTGCCATATTTCCAGCATCTGCGGCAACTGGGCCGCGGCGCCGTTGCGGGTCCGGGCAAATTGGTCCCGGAACGGACCTTTCCGGTCCCGGTCTCCCGAAGCACGCCGCACTGCTGCGCCGTTGTCAACCTCCGGCCCGGCCCGGTTCCGGCGCAACCCTGTGACCTAGGTCACAGCTGGGACAACACTGTCCTTATAAGTCCCGCGCGTCCCGGCAAGGAGCAGAATCGCTTCGTTGCTGCCGGGCAACCAAGGGAGAAGGCCAAATGCCCGTGTTTCAGCTTGGAAACGGTGACAACTATTTCAATTCCGCGACACAGCCGGACTGGACCAACGATTCCGTGGTGATCGGCAGCAACGGCGACGACACCATCATCGCCCGTGCCTTGGTCCCCACCAGCACCAGCCACCTGTTTATCGACGGCGGCAACGGCAACGACACCATCCTGCTGGATGCCGGCAACAGCGTCGCCGTGGGCGGCAACGGCGACGACACCATCACGTCCGAGGGCGGCCTCGGCAACACGCTGGTCGGCGGCAACGGCGACGACACGCTGATCAGCCTCGGCGGCGGCAGCGGCATGGGGCCGGGCAACACCCTGACCGGCGGCCTGGGCCATGACACGTTCACCTTGGTCAACGACGGCAACCTGGTCGTCACCAACGACGCCGCCGGCAATGGCGTCGTGTCCGACGGCGACACGTTCAAGGGACCCATGGACGTGATCACCGACCTCCACCCCGGCGACCACATCGGGCTGCGCAACTACGACGTCGCGACGGGAGGCCCGACCGCCACGGACGTGCCGCTCGCCCGGGTGGACACCGTGACCCTGGCAGCCGACCCCTTGGAGCACACCGGCGACAGCTTCCGCCCGGTGATCGGCAGCAGCCAGTACGCGGTGTTCCACGGCACCTTCGCCGGCGGCAACACCTTCACCGTGGGCGCGGACGGCCCGGACCTGCTCGCCGTGTACGACACCCGCACCGGCCCCGACGAGCTGGTCGGCAAGGGATCGCTGGTGCTGCAAGGCGTGACCGACGAGACGCTGCTGGCCGAGGCGCTGTCGCCGGCAACGGCGCAGGGGGGCGGCTGGGACTACTCCTTCGACCAGCCAGGAGGGAGCCAGGGCGCCCAGGTCTCCGCCGCGCTGGACCGCCCGGCGGACAGCGTGGCCGCCATGGGCGTCACCCCGGCCTGAATGGCTTGGCCCGGGCCGAGGCGGCCCGGGTTTCCTGCTCCCGGCTGTCCCCATGCGGAATGCGCAGTCCCGCGGCAGCACGGCCAAGCTGCCGATCAGGACGAGCAACTGCGCCGGACGGCGCCGAGCGAACCAGCTCCGCAGCAGGAAAACGGATCATGACGACCGAGGCCGCAGCGCGCCGGGCAAGCTCCGCCGGCCCGACGTGCCGAAAGGCCCGGACCGCACGGATTTGCCCTGGCGTGATCTGCACGAGTGGTTTCCAAGCCGACGCGCGAAACCGAACCACGCTACGGCCCGGCCCCCAATAACTCGTCCAGCGTAGCCGGGCAGGCGTCCGGCACCGGCAGCGGTGGTTGCCCATCCTGAATGTCCGGCAAACGCCGCAACGCCCTGCGGTAAAGCTCGGCCATGTCGATGTGTTGGCGCATTGACGGCGCATAGGTGTCGGCTGCCTCGTCGCGAAACCCCCGCGCTTCCGCCCGCCAATGCGGCACATCTCGCGACAATGGCCAGGCCGCAATTTTTAGGTCGTGCAGCAACGCTTGCACCAGCAGGGACCGCACGGCGGAAAGCTGGCTCCGGCCCACGCTCTCGATCTCCTCAATGACGTTGGCCCAATCGGGCGCTTCATTGCCCGGCCGCCCCGCCGCGTGGTCGCGCAGCAGCCGCGCCTGCCGCTCCGACCATTCCAGGATGTCATCCTCATACAAGTCGCCCATCCGTCCCTCCTGACCACGCCGCCACTCACTTACGTCGGCACCTCTTCCCGCTTGCCCCCGCCGGCGCGGTAGCGGTCCAGGTACTCCGGCACCACCAGCTCCACCGGCGTCGGCACGATGCCCAGCTCCGGCAGGCCCGGCATCCCCTCCGACACCACGTTGTCCCGCCCAAGCAGCAGCAACTGGTCCCGCGTGAACGGCTTGCCCGGCACCAGCTCCCCCAGCCGCGCCTGCACCTGCGCCAAGCCCGGCGGCACCTCCACCAAGGGCCGGCGCCGGTGCGTTTCCTTCAGGATCCAGGCGAGGATTTCCCGGAACGTCCACACCCGCGGCCCGCCCAGCTCGTAGGTCCGCCCGCGGGCTTCCTCCCGCCCCAGCGCCGCAAGCACCGCGTCGGCCACGTCGCCCACGTACACCGGCTGGAACCGCGTGTTGCCGGAGATCACCGGCATCACCGGCAGCATCATCGCCATGGACCCGAAGCGGTTGAAGAACTTGTCCTCCGCCCCGAACACCAACGACGGGCGCAGGATGGTGGCGCCGGGCATCGCGGCCAGCACCGCCTGCTCGCCGGCCGCCTTGCTGCGGGCATAGGCGCTGGGACTTTGCGCGTCGGCGCCGATGGCGGAGACCTGCACCATCCGCCCCACCCCGTGCGACGCCGCCGACCGGGCGATGCGCCCGGCGCCCTCCGCCTGGATGCGGTCGAAGTCGCCGGGGCGCTTCTCCGTCAGGATGCCGACCAGGTTCACCACGATGTCGGCGCCCTCCGTCGCCCGCTGCACCTGCGCCTCGTTGCCCAGGCTCACATACAGCGGCACCATCTGCCCGACCGCGCCCGCCATCATGGAGCCGCGCGCCGCCTCCGTGCGCCGCCCGGCCACCCGCACGACATGCCCCTGCGCCAGGAGCCGCTTCACCACGTAGCGCCCGATGAAGCCGCTGCCGCCGAACACCGCCGCCACACTGCGCGTCGCCATCATTCCTCCAAGCGCCTGCCCTGCGGTGCGCCATACCCCGCATCGCCGCCCGAACATACCCCCAAACGCGCCCGCAACCCCCGGCGCCGCCGGCCGGACCGGAAACGCATTGACTTTGTTCCTATTCCATGACAAACTTTTGCTTATCCTTGCGACCGTCACGGGGCGTCCTGTCCATGCAACCAGTTGGGCAGGCGGCTGCCCCGGCCGCAGCCGCATCCTCCCCCTTTGGCGCCACCACGGCGGCGGCGCTGCTGGCGAGCCTGTCCGGCGCCGCCCCCGACGCCCCGGTGACGCTGCGCGGCACGGTGGACAACACCGCCGCCGGCTCGGTGCTGGAAGTCAAGGGCGGCACGGCGCTCGGCCAGGTCAACCTGAACGGCGGCACGGTCCGGGGCGGCACGCTGCGCCTCTCCAGCGGGATGCTGCGCTTCAACAGCGACGGCGCATACGGCCTGGTCGGCACGCTCGACGGCGTGGGCGTGCAGGGCAGCCTCACGGTGGCCGGCAACGGCAACCCGTTCCCGGGCTACGGCGCGGTGCTCGGGCTGAAGGGGGGCGTGACGTTCGCCGGGCTGTCCGGCACGGGCCGCGGGTCGGTCACGGTGACGGGCGCCGGGTCCGAGCTGCGGGCGCTGGACGCGGAGGCGCTGGACCACGTCGATCTCCGTCTCGACAACCCGGCCAACCGCCTGGCCGGCCCGATGCTGACGACCGCGCCGGGCACGGTGCTTTCGCTCGGCCCCGATGCGTCCCTGGTCGTGGGCAGCCTGCTGACCCTGGGCGGCGGCGGCACCTTCCGCACGGCGGGCGCGGGCGCGGGGCAGCCCGGCGCCACGCGGGCGGGGGCACCCGGCACTGTGCTGGCCCGCGCCGGCGGCAGCCTGTCCGTCGCCGCCGGCGGCACGCTTTCGATCGGTTGGACGGGCGCCGCCGCACCGCTGGACGGGCTGGCGGGCGCCGCCATCGACGGGACCCTGGCGCTTTCGGGACCGCTGAGCAGCACCGCGTATGCGGCGGCGCTCGCCGGCGTCATCGGCGCGGGCGGGGTGCGCTTCAACGGCACGCTGGACAACACGGGCGCCACCCTGTCGCCGGGCAACACGGTGGCAGGCCGGTTGACGCTTGCGGGCGTGCTGATGGGGGGCACGGTCGCGGGCGGCACGCTGACGCTCGGCCCCGCTGCGGTGCTGGACGGCGTGGCCTTCCGCGGCCCGGCGACGCTGGCCGGCGCCCCAGGCACCGCCGACATGCCGCCGCCCGCGACGTTCTTCCGCGACGGCCTGGGCCTGCTCGGGGGAACCGGTGCCGGCCCGGGCGCGCTGATGCTGAGCCGCCTGTCCCTGCAAGCGTCGGACACGGAACAACTGGACAACGCCGCCCTGGGCCTGGCGGACGCGGCGCTGTCCGCCGCCGCCGGGTCGCGCCTGACGCTGGGGCCTGCCGTGACGCTCGACGTGACCGGCAGCAGCGCCCTGTCCAACGCCACCAACGCGGGCAGCATCACGGTGGAAGGCAACAGCACGCTTGCCGTCGATGGCAGCTTCGTCAACAGCGGCACGCTCACCCTGGGCCTTGGCAGCCACCTGAACCTGACGGGCACGACGACGGCGGGCCTTGCCGCCCTGGTCGGCAGCACGTCCGGGCCGGGCACGGTGGGCTTGGCGCCCAACGCCACCTGGGACAACACCGGCGCGACACTGGTGCTGCTGGCCGGCAGCCGGCTCAACGGCATCGCGGCGCTCAACCCGACGCTGAAGGGCGGCACCGTCACGAACGCGGGCGGCAGCCTGCTTCTCACCGGAACGACCGTGCTGGACGGCGTGGCCTGGCGGGGCGCGTTCGCGCCGTCCGTGCGGGCCGACTACCAGTTCAGGAACGGCACCGCGGTGCAGGGCCTGGGCGGCGCGCGGGCGCTGATCGACCTGTCCGCCGCTCCCGGTTCCAGCCTGGACCTGTCGGGGACGCTGGACAACACGGCCCTGCGGATCGCCGGCGGATCGCTTTCGACCGCCGCGCCCGGCCCGGTGCTGCTGGGGGCCGGGACCACGCTTGCGGTTTCCGGCGGGTTCTCCACCGTGTCCCCGGCGCGCGGCGCCGCGTCCGGGCTGAGCAACGCCGGCGCCATTACGCAAACCGGGGACGCCGATTACGGCGCGCTGACCAACGGCGGCACGCTCGCCGTGAGCCACGGCACCGCCCGCGCGGCGACGCTCGCCAACACGGGCCTCATCACCCTCGACGCCGCGACGCTCGCGGTGGGCGTGCCCACGGCCAGCGCCGCGGGCTTACCCACGACAAGTGCCGCGGGCGTGCCCACGGCGCTCGGCGGCACCGTGGCCTTCCTGGACCCGACGGCGCGGCTCGTGTTTGCGGGCGGCTCCAGCCCCGGCTCCGGCATGTCCGCGACCCTGCAAGGCTTCCAGAACGGCGACAGCATCGACATGCAGGGCCTGGCCTACGGCCCCGGCCTGTCGGTGGCCCTGCAAGGCGGCGCCGTCCAGGTGAGCCAGGGCGGCGCGGTGGCGGGGAGCTTCCGCCTTTCGGGCGGGACCTACGCGGCCGGGGAGTTCAGCCTGGCCTCCAACGGCGCGGGGGGCACGCTGCTGCGCACCAGGCACCGGCTGAGCGCCCCGGTGTCCGCCGGGCCGGCCCGGGACTTCGACCCGGCCTATTACCTGTCCCGCAACCCCGACGTGGCCGCCGCCGGCGTCGATCCCTTGCAGCACTACCTCGCCTATGGCTGGAAGGAGGGCCGCGACCCCAACGCTTACTTCAGCACGGCCTGGTACCTGCACCAGAACCCCGACGTGGCGGCGGCGGGCGTCAACCCCCTGCAGCACTACGAGGACCACGGCTGGCGCGAAGGCCGCGACCCCGGGCCGGGCTTCAGCACGGGCGCCTACCTCCTCGCCAACCCGGACGTGCGGGCGGCCGGGATCGACCCGTTGCAGCACTTCCTGGACCATGGCCGCGCCGAGGGCCGCGCCGCCGCTCCGGCCGCGCCGCACCCGGTCGGCCCGCAGGACGCGCTGGTGGACCGCGCCTGGTACCTGGCGCAGCACCCGGACGTGGCGGCGTCCGGGGAGGACGCCAGCGCCAACTACCACCGGATCGGCTGGACGCTCGGCTACAACCCGGACCCGTTCTTCGACACGACGTACTACCTCAAGGCGAACCCCGACGTGGCCGCGGCCGGGATGGACCCGCTGGCGCATTTCGAGGCCTCGGGCTGGCAGGAGGGCCGGGAGCCGTCGCTCGCGTTCAGCGACCGGGCCTACCTCAAGGCGAACCCCGACGTGGCCGCGGCCGGGCTGGACCCGCTGGCCCACTACTTGACGTATGGCCGCGGGGAAGGCCGCGCGGCCTTTGTCAACGTTCCGCAGGCCGCCGCGGGCGCCGTGCCGGACCCGCTGGTGGACCGCGCCTTCTATTTCGCGCAGATCGCCACGGTCGTGCCTGCCAGCGCCGACGCCGCGGCCAGCTACAACGAAGGGGGGTGGCGGCTGGGCTTGAACCCCGACGCCTTCTTCGACACGGACTATTACCTTGCCCATAATGCCGACGTGCGCGCGGCCGGCATCGACCCGCTGCGCCACTACGAGGACTACGGCTGGAAGGAGGGCCGCGACCCGTCCGCCGCGTTCTCCACGGGCAAGTACCTGGCGGCCTACCCGGACGTGCGGGCGAGCGGCGCGGACCCGCTGGCGGGCTTCCTGGAAACCGGGCAGGCGTTGGGGCGGACGGCGTTCCCCACATAGGAGACGCCGCTCATACCTATGGCCCTTTGCACCGACCACCTCCCGTCATTGCGAGGAGCGCAGCGACGCAGCAACCCAGGAGGCTGAGCGCCGTCCTGGCGTTGCACCCATGCAATCGGTCCAAAGGCGCAACGGGTTGGCGCCGGTGGATGACTGGGAATGCGCCCGGGTCCCCTGCTTGGCGAAGCATCCAAGACGTTGCCCGACGGGTCGAGCGACTTTCTGCGTTCGAGGCGGCGTCGAAACCGGTGGCAAGCTCAACAGCCATTCTTCGCGAGGCAGCCGGGGCTGAGTTGTGGGACGACTATTGGGCGAAACTCGATCAAATCCGAGGCGAACTCCTCGAAGCCGAGAGGGATGCAGAGATCATTCGGTCACGACTGGATGCCGCATTTGCAAGAACCGAATCGAAGAACCGAAACGAACTCCTCGCCCACATTCCGCCTTGACGCCTGCCCCCCGTGGCGCTACCTCACGCGCCACCGCACGGCTGGCCCAGGTGGCGGAATTGGTAGACGCGCAGGTTTCAGGTACCTGTGACCGCAAGGTTGTGAAAGTTCGAGTCTTTTCCTGGGCACCATCGTGACGGTCCAACTCATGCACAACGGCGCCATCCACCTGCACCGGCACGACCTGCCGCACGGCCTCCACCTCGGCCCCGTGGTCGCCGTGGATACCGAGACCATGGGCCTCGACCCCCACCGCGACCGCCTGTGCCTCGTGCAGTTGTCCGCGGGCGACGGCGCAGCGCATCTCGTGCAGCTCGTCCCCGCGGTCCTCGGCGGCCATGGCTACGATGCCCCCAACCTCGCCCGCCTGCTGGCCGACCCCGGCATCACCAAGCTGATGCACTTCGCCCGATTCGACGTGGCCGTGCTGCAGCGGGCGCTGGGCGTCACGGTGGCCCCCACCAAGTGCACCAAGATCGCGGCCAAGCTGGTCCGCACCTTCACCGACCGCCACGGCCTCAAGGACCTGTGCCGCGAGCTGCTCGGCGTCGAGATCTCCAAACAGCAGCAGTCCTCCGACTGGGGCGCGGTCGAGCTCACCTCTGAGCAATTGGCCTACGCCGCATCCGACGTGCTGCACCTCCACGCCCTTTGGGACCGGCTCGAAGCCCTGCTGGTCCGCGAGGACCGCCTCCATCTCGCCCAGGCCTGCTTCGACTTCCTGCCAGCCCGCTGCCGCCTGGACCTGCTGGGCTACGAGGAACCGGACATCTTCGCCCACTAAGCCGCTGTATATGTAAGATACCGGCCCTCCGTCGGTCGCTTTCCATTGACCCCCGGCATCCGCCCGCCCATACAGGCCCGATGCCCGGGACCTCCATGCATGCCGCCCTTGCCGTGCCGACCCCCTCCGCCGCGCCTGCAGGGCATGTGGCGGTCGCCCGCGACGTGCTGGCCGCGGAAGCCGCCGGGCTGCGCGCCCTGTCGGCCTCGCTCGGCCCAAGCTTCGACGACGCGGTGGAGCGCCTGGCCGCCTGCGCCGGGCGCGTCGTGGTGTCCGGCATGGGCAAGTCTGGCCTGGTCGGGCGCAAGATCGCCTCCACCTTCGCCTCCACCGGCACGCCCGCCTTGTTCGTCCACCCGGCGGAGGCGTCGCACGGCGACCTCGGCATGATCCTGCCCGGCGATGCCGTGCTGATGCTGTCCAACAGCGGGGAAACCGCGGAGCTTGCCGACCTCGTGGCCCATGCCCGCCGATTCGGGCTGCCGCTGCTCGCGGTCACCGCCCGGCCCGCCTCCGCCCTCGCCCGCGCCGCCGACGTCGTGCTGCTGCTGCCGCCTGCGCCCGAAGCCTGCCCCATGGGCCTCGCCCCCACCACCAGCACGACCATGCAGTTGGCGCTCGGCGACGCCCTGGCCGTGGTGCTGCTGACCCGGCGCGGCTTCACGGCGGGCGACTTCTCGTTGATCCACCCCGGCGGGCGGCTCGGCGCGCAGCTCCGGCTCGTGTCCGACCTCATGCACCGCGGCGACGCCGTGCCGCTGGCCGACGCCGCGTTGCCCATGGACCGGGCGCTGATCCTGATGACCGGCAAGGGCTTCGGCTGCCTCGGCGCGCTGGACGCGGACGGGCGGCTCACGGGCGTGCTGACCGACGGCGACCTGCGCCGCGCCATGGGGCCGGACCTCCTGGCCCGTAAGGTGGAGGACGTGATGAGCACCACCCCCCGCACCATCGGGCCTGACGCCCTCGCCGCCGACGCGCTGCGCGCGATGAACGACGGCGCGCGTCCTGTGACCAGCCTGTTCGTTCTGGACGACGACCGCCGCCCGCTCGGCATCCTGCACGTGCACGACCTGCTGCGCGCGGGCGTCGCCTGATGGCCGCCGCCCCGCTCGCGCAAGGCCCGGCCGGCACGGAGCCGACGCGCCTCCACCGCCCGGACCGCCTCGCCGCCGCCGGCTCCGCCCGCATCCGCACGGCGCCCACCGCGTCCCGCATCGCCCGGCGGCGCGTGATGGTGAACGTCACCAAGTGGCTGCTGCCGATGGCGGCGCTGGCCTTGCTGTCCTCCGTGGCCCTGTGGCCGCAGATCCAGCAGATGCGGGACCAGGGGCGCATCGCGTTCCGCCGGGCGCTCAGCGTGGAGCCGGACAGCGGACGGATGAAGCTGGCGCGCTACCGTGGCGTGGACGAGCGGGGCCGCCCCTACACCGTCACGGCCGACACGGCGTTGCAGGACGGCCCCGTCCGCATCGACCTCACGGAACCCAAGGGCGACCTCGTCACCGAAAGCGGGAGCTGGGTCATGGTGCAGTCGCACGACGGCGTGTACATCCAGCGCGCCGGCCAGCTTGACCTGTCGCACGACGTGGTGCTGTACCGGGACGACGGCACGGTGATGCGGACGGAGACGGCCGCGGTGGACGTGCGCCAGGGCGCCGCCGCCAGCAGCGACATGACCCACGCCGAAGGCCCGTTCGGCGTCTTGGACGCCCAGGGCTTCACCCTGGTGGACAAGGGCGCCGCCATCCAGTTCCACGGCCCGGCCAAGCTCACCCTGAACGGGCACGAGTGATGCGCCGGCTCTGGCTCCTGGCGGTGCTGCTGCCGGGGAGCGCCATGGCGCAGGCCATCGACTTCTCCAAAGGCGGCCCCATCGAGGTCACGTCGCGCGACGGCATGGAGTGGCGGCAGAACGAGCAGGTGGTGATCGCCCAAGGGGCCGCCCGCGCCGTGCGCGGCCTCAGCCTCGCCGAAGCCGCCCCGCTCGACGCC
>CAXUIQ010000028.1:0-299 GCA_964250815.1 uncultured Acetobacteraceae bacterium | reverse complement strand
CCCACGGGCCCCCCCGCCCCGGGCGCGGCCCCGGCCCCGTGACCGGCGACCGCCGCACCGCCCGCTCCCGCCGCAAGGCCGCGCCCGCCGGGACGGCGGAAGCCGTGCCCGCCGGGACGGCACAGGCCACGCCAGGGGGCGCCACGAAAACCG
Organism: uncultured Acetobacteraceae bacterium; assembly: GCA_964250815.1. GTDB lineage: Bacteria > Pseudomonadota > Alphaproteobacteria > Acetobacterales > Acetobacteraceae > CAHJXG01. Next base: position 146 of record CAXUIQ010000028.1, on the reverse strand, counting down.
CGGCCACCCCCGGCGCGCCCGGCCCTGGCGGCCCCGGACCTGGCGGCGCCGACACCGGCAACAACGAGATCTACCGCCTGGAAGCGGACGGCCACGTCCACATCTTCACGCCGACCGACCTCGCGGTGGGCGACCACGCGATCTAC
>CAXUIQ010000027.1:10381-16458 GCA_964250815.1 uncultured Acetobacteraceae bacterium | reverse complement strand
CCGCCGGGTCGCAGGAGGATGGGCGCCTATCGCTTGGCGATCATGTCAATTTCGATGATCCCGCCGCGCGCCAGGCCGGTGACGCCCACCGTGGTCCGCGCCGGAAGCCGGTCGGGCGGGAAGTAGCTGGCATAAAGCGCGTTCATCGCCGCGTAGTCGCGGTCGAACTGCGTCAGGTAGATCCGGACGCACACCACGTCCGCGAGGCCCGCCCCGGCGCCGCGCAGGGCGCGCTGCAGGTTGTCCATCACCTTGGCCGTCTGCGCCTCGATCCCGTCCGGCAAGGGCCGCGCGTCGTCGTCCGGGTCGGTGGCCAACTGCCCGGTGACGAACAGCCAGCCGTCCCGCTCCACCACGTGGCTGTAGGGCGCCACGGGCTTGGGCGCGTCGGGGATCACGTGGAAGAACGGGCCGGTCATGCGGAGGCTCCCTGGTAGGCGGACCCGGCGTAGCGCAGCAGGAACTGCCGGGCGCGCTCGGTTCGCGGTGCGGCGAAGAAGGCGTGCGGGTCCGCCGTTTCCACGATGCGGCCCCCATCCATGAACACGATGCGGGTGGCGGCGTCGCGGGCGAAGGCCATCTCGTGCGTCACCACCACCATGGTCATGCCCTCGCGCGCCAAGGCCTGCATGACCGCCAGCACCTCCCCCACCAGCTCGGGGTCGAGCGCGCTGGTCGGCTCGTCGAACAGCAGCAGGTCCGGGCGCATCATCAAGGCGCGCACGATGCCGACGCGCTGCTTCTGCCCGCCGGACAGCCGCGCAGGGTATGCGTCCCGCTTGTCGAGCAGGCCGACCTGGGCGAGCAGCGCCTCCGCCTCCGGCAGCACCTCCGCCCGGGGGCGGCGCTGGGCGTGCAGCGGCGCCTCCGTGATGTTCTGCAACACGGTCATGTGCGGCCACAGCGCGAAGTGCTGGAACACCATGCCGACCCGGGTGCGGAGGTGCGCCAGCTCACGATCCGACATGGCGACGTGGCCGCCGGGCCGCAGGCCGACCTGGACGCCGTCCAGGTGGACCTGGCCGCGGTCCGGACGCTCCAGCCAGTTGATGCAGCGGAGCAGCGTGGACTTGCCGGACCCGGACGGCCCCAGCACGCACACCGTCTCCCCGCGGCCCACGTCGAGGTCGATGCCGTCCAGGACGGTGTGGGCGCCGAACGCCTTGCCGAGGCCCCGCACGCGGAGCACCGGGTGCGTCATCGCCGCGCTTCCGCCCGGGTCCCGGCCAGGCCGACCGCGCCCTCGACAGCCAGGCACAGCAGCCAGTACAGCCCGACCGCCACGATGAAGGAGGCGAACGGGACGTAGAACGTGGCCTGGATCGCGGTCGCGGCGTGCGTCAGCTCCTGCACCGCGATGACCGTCAGGAAGGCGCTGTCCTTGATCACCTGGATCACCTGGTTGCCAACCGTCGGCAGCGCAGCGAACAGCACCGGCGGCAGGATCACCCGGCGGAACAGGCCGAAGCCGTGGAACCCGAAGGCCCGCCCGGCCTCGACCGTCTCCGCCGGCAGGCCGCGCCACGCGCCACGCAGCAGCTCCGCCATGTAGGCCATGTGATAGACCACCAGGGCCAGCAGGCCCGATGTCCAGTTGCCGAGCTGCACCCCCAGCGACGGCAGGCCGTAGTAGATCAGGTAGGCGAACAGCAGGAACGGCACGCAGCGCATGGCGTCCACCAGCGCCTCCGCCGCCCACGCCACCGCGCGGCGGCGCGACATCAGCCCGGTGGACAGCAGGGCGCCCAAGGCCAGCGCCGCGGCGGACGCGAGGACGGAAATCCACAGCGTCGTCAGGAACCCGTCGAGCAGCAGCGAACGCTGCTGCCAGACAACGGCGAACTCCTCCGTCACGCGAACCGCCGCTCGACCACGCGCTGCAGCCGCACGAACAGGAACACGATGAAGCCGTAGATCGCCAGCGCCGCAAGGAACGGCGGCAGCGGCTCGTAGGTTTGCGCGCCGATCCGCACGGCGGCGCGGGTGATGTCCACGACGCCGAGGACGGCGACCGCCGGGCTGACCTTCACCAGCAGGGTCAATTCGCTGACCAAGGCGGGCAGCGCCGCGCGGGCCACCTGGGGCAGCACGATCCGGCGGAACCGCACGCCGCGCCGCATGCCCACCGCCAGCGCCGCGTCCACCTGGTCCCGCGGCAACGCCAGCAGGGACGCGCGCCAGATCTCGCAGTTGAACGCCGCGGTGGACAGGGTCAGCGTGGCGATCCCCGCCGGCACGGGATCGAGCGACAGCCCGATCCGCGGCAGCGCGAAGAAGATCAGCAAAGCAAGCGTCACGGCCGGGGCGGCGCGCAAGATGCTGACCAAGAGCGCCACCAGGGACGACGCCACCGGCACCCGCGCCCAGCGGACCAGCGCCAGCCCCAGCCCGGCCGGCACGCCGACCGCCACCGCCGCCACCGAGAACAGCACGGTGAAGGCCGCCCCGCGCAGCAAGGCGGCGAGGTCGGCGGCTTCCATCTCCGAAGCGCGGCCTAGCTGGCCGCCCAATGCTCCGGCATGTCGAAGGTCAGGCCGAACCACTTCTGCTGCAACGCCGCCATCTCGCCGCTCTTGCGGGCACCCAGGAGGAAGGTGTCCAGCATGTCCTGGACCTCGGCGTTGCCCTTCTTCACGGCCCAGGCGATGTAGATCTTCTTGGACACCGCCTGGCCCAGCTCGAACACGCGGGGCTTGTCCTGCACCAGGCTTTGCAGGTTGATCTGCGTGTTCACCACGTAGTCCGTGCGTCCGATGGCGAGGTCCTGGTAGGCTTCGGGGTAGGACACGTACTGCACCACCTCCCCCATCGTGCCGCCGGTGGCCTTCAGCATCTCCTCCAGTTCGGGCAAGGAGGACAGCATGGCGCTGCCCGCCTGCACGCCGCACTTCTTGCCTGCAAGGTCCTTGATGCCGTTGATCGCCGTGTTGCCCTTCTTCTTCACGTAGTAGTCGGTGGACTCCGCGACGGGGCTGCAGAAGTCGAGGAACTTCTCGCGCTCCGGCGTGATCAGCGCGGCGGTCACGGCGGCGTCGTACTTGCCGCTGCCGACGCCGGGAAGCAGGCCGGTCCAGGGGATCGTTTCCTGCCGGATCGGAAACGGCGCGGTCTTGCGCAGCAGTTCCAGCAGCTCGGTGTCGTAGCCGGTCGGCTTGCCATCCTGGATGAACTCGAACGGCTTGAAGTCGTCCTCGGTGGCGACAACCATGTATCCGCGGGCCTTGATGTCCGCGAGCGCTGCCACTGCCCGGCCGGACAGCCCGACGGCGCCCAGCGCCAAGGCGCCGGACGCGGCACCCGTTCTCAGCAAGCCGCGTCGCGTGAACTCCATGGGCGGGTCCTCCGTTGGATGGGCGGTGGGTCAGTCGAACGTGAAGCCATGGGCGCGCAGCCACGGGGGGAAGGCCGCGCCCTCGCCCTGGGCGGATTGCCGGGCCTTGTCCTCGGACCAGCCGTACTGCGCAGCGGCGCCGAACCGTTCCGGCGCACGCTGCTTGGCCGGCGGGGTGGGATGGCGCGCCTCGCGCTCGGCGTCGTAGGCGCGGACGGCCGCGGGCATCGCCGCGTCGTCGTAGCGGTCCCGGTGCAGCGTGACGGCGGGCGGCAGGCGCAGGCTGACGTGTCCGGCATCCGCCGGCCAGCCCAGGCATAGGCCGGCCACGGGGAACACGCCATCCGGCAGGCCCAGCACCTCGCCCACCAGCGGCGCCTGGTTGCGCAGCACACTGATCGGGCAGCAGCCCAGCCCGGCGCTTTCCGCCGACAGGATGCAGGTTTGCAGCGCCAGCGCGGCATCGACGGCGGCGTTGAAGAAGCCTTCCAGCCCGGTGTTCGGCGCCGGGTGGCCGCGCAATTCGCCCAGGCGCTGCAGGCGGTGGGTGTCGCCTAGGAAGACCAGGAACGCCGGTGCGGCGGCGATCCATGGCATGGCGGGGAAGGGCTTGGCCAGGGCGGCGCGCTGCTCCGCGTCCTGCACCTGCACGATGCTCGCCTGCTGGTAATCCGATTTGGAGGAGGCCGACAGCGCGGCCAGGCACAGCAGGTCCACCAGCGAGGGCGGCACCGGTCGGTACGCGTATCGCCGGTGCGTCCGTCGGGCCAGCACGGCAGTCACGAAGGGCAGGTCAGGTATGGGCAGCACGGGAGCAGCAGCGCCGAAGCGGTCTTGCAGGGCAGAGCTTGGTGCCATGGCCGTGAGATCAGCAAGCACCGTGCCATGGGCGGCGCATCCGGGCACGACCATCAGCACGCTGACGACTGCCTTGCCGCTGGGCACCGCTGCGTCATGCTGCCTACGGTTTGCCCAGCCCGACCGCCCGCTGCAGCCACGACCAGGCGACCCGCAGCAGCAGGCATCCGCCCGACAGCGCCGCCGGCCCGGCTGCGCTCCCGCCGTCCAGCCGGGTGGCCAGGCTGCGCGCGAACATCGCGGCGACCTCCCCGGCCAGCAAGTCCACCACCCGGCCCCGTGCCAGTTGGGCCAGCGCGCCGCGCAGCCCGTACTCGACCGAAACCAGCAGCACGCAGGCGGCATCCCCGTCCGGCACCACCTGGAACCGCGCCGCAGCGTTGAGGCGGGTGCCGCTTGCCTGGTCCTGCCCGGTCCCCTGCACGGTGCCGCTGCGCGCCGCCTCGTCATAGGCGATGGCCGCGGTCCCGGCGAAGCGGGCGCGGACCGGGCCGATGGCCACCACCATGAGGCCTTCGATGCCATCAGGCGTCGCTGCGTCAAGCTGCGCGCCCGGCACGCAGGCGGCGATCAGCGCCGGGTCGTGCAGCGCCGCCCACACTCGCTCCGCCGGCTGCGCGAAGCGGAGGCGCTGGTTCAAGCCCTCCGTCGCCGGCGCGGAAGGCGCGGCGTCCGCGTCCCCCACGGGGCCGAAGCGCGCGGCGGGCACGGGGACCAGGGCGGGACGGGCGATGTCCGGCCGCTCGTCCAGCACGCGGCGGATCGCGCGCACGATGCCGGCGTAGCCGGTGCAGCGGCATAGGTTGCCCGCAAGCTCCAGCCGCACCCTGTCGTCGTCGGCGTCCGGCAGGCGGTGCACGATGTCCCGCGCCGTGACCAGCATCCCCGGCGTGCAGTAGCCGCATTGCAAGGCGTGCTCGGCCTTGAAGGCGTGGCGCAGCCGGGCAGCCACGGCATCGTCCGCCAGCCCCTCGACCGTTCGCACCTCCAGGCCGTCGCACCCGACGGCGAAGTGGATGCAGGCGCGCGCCGGCGCGCCGTCGATCAAGACGGTGCAGGCGCCGCACACGCCGTGCTCGCAACCCGTGTGCGTAGCGGTCAGCAGCAGGTGGTCGCGCAGGAAGTCCGCCAAGTGGGTCCGCGGCTCCACCTCCGCCGCCACGGCCCGCCCGTTGACCCGGAGCGAAACAGGCGTCATGCGCCAGCCATCGCCAGGGCGCGGCGCATGGCGGTCATCTGCAAGTGCCGGTCCACGGGGCCGAGGAACCCGAGCGCCGCCTCCGCCTCTTCTGGCCCGGCCAGCACCGCCGCTGGGCCGCCCAACGCGCCGATCACGATGCGCGCGTCCCCGTCCAACAGGCAGGCGGCCATGGCATGCGCGAACTCCCCGGGCTTGCGGCACAGCTTGCAGTAGCCCCAGCGCGCGTCCGGGCCAGGCCGCGGGATGCGGACGGCGCGCACCACCTCGCCTGGGCGCAGCACCGTGCGGAACGGCCCGGCCACGAAGCGGTCCAGCGCCACCGCGCGCTCCGTCGTCAACACCATGGCGCGGAGCGCGGTCAGCGTGACCAGCCAATCCGCCGCCGGGTCGGCATGGCATAGGCTGCCGCCTATCGTGCCGCGGGTGCGGACGGCGCGGTAGGCGATGCCCTCGGCGATGCGCGCCAGCACCGGCGGCCCGGCGATGCGGATGTCCGGCGTCCGCCCGTCGGCGATGGCGGCGTGGGTGGTCGCGGCGCCGAGCGTCAAGGCGTCCGCCGCGTCCTCCGCCCCGTGCAGCTCCGGAAGCGCGGCAAGCGGCACCACGGTGCCGGGCCGGGCGGCGCGCAGGTTCAGCATCGGGCCAAGCGACTGCCCGCCGCCCATGGCGCAGGCGCCCTCCGTCCCC
>CAXUIQ010000027.1:0-10371 GCA_964250815.1 uncultured Acetobacteraceae bacterium | reverse complement strand
CAGCCGCACGGCGTCGGGCAGCCCGGCGGGGCGCGCCCAGCCGAACGCAGCCGCCTTCATCCGGCCCCCAGCACTGCCGCCACCACGCGCTGCGCCGTGATCGGCAGGCGGTCGATGCGGACGCCCAAGGGGCGCAGCGCGTCGTTCACGGCGTTGGCGATGGCGGCCGGGGGGCCGATGGCGCCGCCCTCGCCGATGCCTTTCTGGCCGAAGCGGGTGTAGGGGGAGGGCGTCTGCATGTGCTCGATCCGCAGCGCCGGCACCTCGGAGGCGCCGGGCAGCGAGTAGTCGGAGAGGGTCGCGGCGCTGGGCTGGCCGGCGTCGTCGAAGGCCATCTCCTCCAGGAGCGCGGTGCCGATGCCCTGGGCGACGCCGCCAGCGACCTGGCCATCGACGATCATCGGGTTCACCAGGGTGCCGCCGTCCTCGCAGATGGCGTAGTCGAGGATGCGGACCTGGCCGGATTCGGTATCGACGCTGACGGTGCAGGCATGGGCGGCGTAGCTGAAGGTGCCGCTGTCGCGCAGCGCCTTGTAGCCGGCGGTGAGTTCCAGCCCGCCGGGATCGACGCCGTCCGGCAGGTCCTGCGGGCGGCGGTACCAGGTGCGCGCGACCTCCTGGATGGTGACGCTGCCGTGGGGTCCGCGCACTTCCCCGCCCGCCACCGTCACGCCGGCGGGATCGACTTGCAGCAGGTGCGCGCCGATCCGGGCGATGCGTTCCGCCAGCGCGGTGCAGGCGGCGGCCACAGCGCCACCCGCCGCCACCATGCAGCGCGACCCCCAGGTGCCGGTCGAATATGGCGTCAGCGCGGTGTCGCCGTGCACCACGCGCATGCGGGCGACGGGGATGCCCAGCACCTCGTGCGCGACCTGCGCCAAGGTGGTTTCCAGCCCCTGCCCGTGCGACTGCACGCCGACCCGCAGCTCCAGCCCGCCGTCCGGGGTGACGCGCGCCGCCGCCTGCTCCCAGCCCGGCACCATCGGGATGCCCCAGCCGGCATAGACCGACGTGCCGTGCGCTCCCTGCTCGCAGAACACCGCCAGGCCCACCCCGGTCCGCACGGGTCCGGTCTCCGCGGCCTGCCCGGCCCGCACCGTGGGCAGGCCGATGGCGGCCGCGGCGCGGCGCAGCGCCTCCGGGTAGTCGCCGCTGTCGAAGTGCTTGGCGGTGATGTTGTCGAACGGCATGGCCTCCGGCGGCACCAGGTTGCGCAGCCGCACCGCGTCCGGCTCCAGCCCGGCCTCCGCGGCGATGGCGTCCATCAGCGTTTCCATGGCGTAGGCGACGCCGGACCGCGCCACGCCGCGGTACGGCAGGATCGGCGGCTTGTTGGTCGCGACCGACCAAGTGGTGCAGCGGAACGCCGCGAAGTCGTAGGGGCCGGGCAGGATGCTGGCGATCTGCGCCGCTTCCAGGCAGGCCGAGAACGGGTAGATCGAATACGCGCCGGCATCCACCGTCGCCTCGCAATCCAAGGCCAGCAGCCGCCCGGTGCGGTCGGCATAGGCGGTCAGCTCGTAATGATGCTCCCGGCAATTGGCGTTGCCGGTCAGCCCCTCCCGCCGGTCCTCGATCCAGCGGACGGGGTGGCCAAGGCGCCGGGCCAGGAAACCGGCGACCACCTCCTCCGGCAGCAGGATGCCCTTGTAGCCAAAGCCGCCGCCCACGTCGGGCGCCACCACGCGCACGGCCTCCTCGTGCAGGCCGAGGCAGCCGGCCAGGCCGGTGCGGACGACGTGCGGCATCTGCGTGCTGCTGTGCAGCACGAGCTGGCCCATGCGCCGGTCCCAGTGCGCGACCAGGCCGCGGCCCTCGATGGGCGCCATGTGCTGCCGGGCGGTGCGGAGCGTGCGGCGGACGGTGATGGGAGCGTTGTCGCGGGCCGCAGCCGGGCCGAGGTCCACCCGGGTTTCCAGGAACACGTTGTCGCCCCAATGCGGATGGAGCTGCGGCGCCCCCGGCCCGCGCCCGGCCAGCATGTCGGACACCGCGGGCAGTTCCTCCAGGTCCAGCACGACCTGCTCGGCCAGGTCCTCCGCCGCGGCGCGAGTGGGGGCGACGCAGACGGCGATGGCCTCGCCGACATGGTGCACCCGGTCCGTCGCCAGCGCGTGCTGCGCCGAGGGCTTGAAGCCCGGCAGGGCGGAGTTGGCGACGATCGGCCCGACGCCGGCGAGGTCTGCGGCGATGAACACCTGGTGCTCCGCGCTGGGCGGCTTGCGGACGGCGCGAATGTGCGCATGGGCCAGGGGGCTGCGCACGAAGGCGAGGTTCTGCATGCCGGGAAGGCGGAGGTCGGCGATGAACTCGCCCTGGCCGCGCAGGTGGCGGTCGTCTTCTACCCGGGGGATGGAGGCGCCGACGCCTTCTGGGATGGTGTTTGCCGTTGGGGTAGGGTGATCCATGCTCGGTTTATAAGCATGCTGACGATCTTGGCTGCAAGCGGGGTTTGCGGGGTGTCTCGATTTGGGTTTCCGTAATTGCTGGGGCTAATTATTCTAATGGGCGTGGACTAGGGCATCTACGTCAAATCGCCCGCGGGTGAAGATGCGGTCAAGGTCGGGATCAAGCCTGACGTGCGCCCAGGTACCCGCCTCGCGTACCGTCCAGGCCACGTTGCCGTATTCCCGGTGTGACTGGCGTATTTTGATGCGGTTGTCGTCGGAGTGCAGCCGGCCGGATGTACCATCATCTTTGATCTCGACCAGTGCTACCCGGTCAGGCGTGTTGCGCCCTTCCACGCCCACGGCGAAGTCCGGGAAAAAGCGCCGTCCTGTTGGCAGGATCACCGTCACCGCCCAGTTAGCGCTCTCCTGTAAACGCAACCACCACTGCACTCGCCCGGTCTTGTCGGCATCCAGCCACTCGGCGAAGCTCCGCTCTTCCGTGTTCATGTTTGGCGGAAACACGCCGTAGGCGCCCAGCCGGGCCGTATGCAGGACGGCATCGGTGTCCACCAGCAGTGGCGGCAACGGCTCGGCATCCGCCACTTGCAAATGCATAGCCTGAGCCTCGCGGAGCGCGGCGAACAAGGCATCGCGCCGGGACATGGCAAATAGGTCCAGTGCGCGTCGCAGGCCATTCTGGTCGTATTCGATGCCTTCACCGTCGCACCGCCGGGCAAACTCCTCGATCAGCGCCTGCTTGAAACGTCGCGGGTCGAGGTGGTCGTTGAAAGCGAAAGACGCCTGCGCCTCTTCGGCGATGCGCGCGTCGGACATACGCACGTTGAGATCGCGGCTCTCGATGTCTCCACCCAGGAACAGGTCGCGCAGGCTGACCTGCGCCTTGCCCTTGCGGGCTATCAAGTACTGGATCGGCGTGGCTGGCTGGCGGAATAGCGCCCGTGCGGTTGCGGCGATGATCTCCCCATTCCATTGCTCGGGGCCGGGCAGTACCTCCCGCCGCAGCGCCGCGGGGATGCCGAGGCCGGTGCGTAATGGAATGACCCTGTGCCCGCGCTTGCGAGAGGGTGGCGCCGCCGGGCTTTCGGCCAAACCGCCGAACAAAGGGGTGCCGCCCAGCGCACGGCGGAACTCGCCCTGCATGATGGCGCGGTCCTGCTCCGCCTCCGAGCGGGCGCGGAGGACCGAGGCATCAACCAGCCCAGCCCCCGCAAGGACATCCAGACGCCGCTCCCGCTCGGCGCCGTCCGCTGGCGGGGTTCCGACCGGAACGGCCCGGTGCGCCGCTCCGGGCAGATGCGGCCCGGCGTTGGAGAACTCCGTCACCGTCAGCTCGCCGCTGATCGCCTCGATGCTGCTGCGGACCGCTTTCAACTCCGCCGCCGCGGCGTCCAGTCCGGCTTGCAGCTCCGCATCCGTCAGGAACACGTAGCCGCGGTCCAACAGGTCGTCCTGCCCATGGATGGGACGCACCGCCGGATGCACCCGCATGATGCGGCCTACAATCTGCGAGCCGAAGGCGGTCGTCCGGTTGGGCCGCACCGACACCAGCGTCCAGGCGCGGGGGGCGTCGAAACCGGTTGCCACGGCCACCTTGAACACCAGCACCTCCCGGCTGGGATCATGCGCCAGGATGTGGAAGTCCGGATCGGGTTGGCCGGAGGTGTGGACGGCGATGGCCGACGCCGGCACCCCGGTTTCCAGCAGCTTTTGCCGAACCCGCTCCACCGGGTCGGCGCCGCCGGATGCCTGGTCCTCCACCTGCACGAGCATCAAGGGCACGACCGGGATGCCGCGCTCCGCCAGCCGTGCCTTGACCCGCCCGTGCTGCTCCCAGCCCGCGGCGAGGGCAGCCTGCTCCGGCTCGATCAGCCGGGCGTCGGCGCCGTCGAAGCGGATCACGCCTAACTTGAGGCCCCGCTTGTTCAGCGCGGCCCTCACCACGTCGGCGCGGTCCACCGTCACCCGGCTTTCGACGCGGACGCCGACCGCCTGCTCGAAAGCCCGCAGCTTCTCGTCGTTCGGCGTCGCCGTCGCAAGCAAGGTGAAGTCGGGACGCAGGGTGTTCAGATAAAAATCCGCCGCCGCACGAGCGTTGACGCCAAAATTGAGGTGCGCCTCGTCGATCACCACGCCGACGTGGATGCCGTCCGCACGCAGCGCCTGCAACATCTCGTCCAGGGATGGCGCCGCCTCGCTGGCCCGACGGACGCGCGCAGACTCCCGGTTCATTTTCGCCACCGACGCCCAGGTTTGCACGAACACGTCGCCGTCACGCACGCCCGCGGCCTCCCGGTCCGCCGCAAGGTCCCGCAGCCGCAGGGCCGGACACTGTTCTGCCAGCGCGTCCCGCGTTTGCGCCACCAGCCCGGCGAAAGGTGCGAACCAGAACCAAACGCAGCGCGCCGGCAGCCGCCCGCGTACCGCTTCCAGCGTACGGCCGAGGGTCAGGGTCTTGCCCGATCCTGTGGGGCTTTCCAGCAGCATGATCCCGGCGGAGCGCGCGATCTCCGCCCGATGTGCGCCGTCCCGCGCGATGTAGCCCGCCGCGACCCGGATGGAGCCGCCCAGCGCCTCCACCGCGTCCCGCTGAAACTTCACCAATGCCGCCAGGACCGGCCCGGTGTTCTCGTCCATTTTGCGCTACTGCCGGAACCGGGCGACGAGGGTGTCGCGGACGCCGCGAACCTCCACCTCCAGGGAGGACACCGCTTCCCGGACCTGGCCCGGCGCCCAGGCATAGATGAAGGCCGGCGTGCGCGCGTCCGACAGCCGCTGCAGCACCGGCAGCAGATCGGGTTGGAACGTGTCCACATAGACTAGGGCGACGCCCTCGCCCTCGTGCAGGGTCCAGGGCGCCGGGTCGTAGAGGGTCAACGGCAGGCCGTGCATCGCTTCCAGCGCCGCCCAGGCCTCGGCGGGCTGCAGGTCGTAGTCCAGGTCCTCGAAGGCCAGGGTGCGGCAGCGCAGGTAGGCGAACTCCGCGGACAGCCCGGCGTGGGCAGGGCTGTCCGACGTGTTCAGCCGGCGGATGCGCCCGGCGGTCACGTCATGGCACAGGTTGCGGCCCGGTTCGGCCGCCGTTGCCTCGGTGGAGGACGCCATGATGAAGCGCCGTGCGCCGCCGTCCCCGGCGTTCAGCGCCATGACGGCCTGCGCGGTGGTGGCGCTGCCGGCGAAGAAGTCGAGGATGGTGTCTCCAGGGGAGGTGGCCTGTTCCAGCAGGCCACGGAACAGGGACAAAGGCTTGGCGTAGTTGAACGCTTTCTCGCTGAAGATCGACTTTATCTCCTTGGTGCCCTCGTCGTTCGTGCCGGAGACCAGGGCATTGGCGTCCACATCCTCCTTGGTCCTCTCGTTCCGGGTGACGATCCAGGAGGACATCGGCTGGCTGGTGCTTTTCAGGTCCTTCTTGAACCGCTTGAACGACGGCGTGCCGAAAGCGATGGGCTTGCCGATCCAGAACTCCAAATCCGGCAGGCCTTCCCGCAGCATCGGCGCGCGCCCGCTGCTCGGGACGCCGCCATTGCGCGTCGCATCCAGCAACGCCTCCATCGTGTCGTATTGCACAACGCGCGGGTTCTCCGGAAACGCGATCTGGTCCGCCGCGATCCAGTCTTCCATGAAGCGCGTCTTGATGCGCGCATTCGCGCCGGATTTCTCGCGCGAGGCATAAGCCCAAACGCGGTTGGGGTTGCAGGGATACCAAACCTTCCTGGCAGGATCGAACAAGGGATAGTAAGCCTGTCCCGCGCGCTTGTCATTGTACGCGACCGAAACCGTCAGGTCGCCGCCAGGCTTCCAGTCGCCGCGCGGGTCGTCGTTGGGATTGGAGTAAAGCTCGTAGGACTTCTCCGTGCCGCCGAAGCGGAAGCCCTTGTTGCCATAGACCAGGATGTGCTCGTGGTTGTCGGACAGGAAGGCCGTGCCGCCCTCGTTGCCGCCCACGCGCGTCCGCCACACCAGGCTGCCCACGCGCATCCCCGGCATCACCTCGTCCAGCAGCAGTTCCAACTTGGCGCGGTTCTCGTCGTTGATGCAGACCAGCATCACGCCGTCTTCGGTCAGCAGGTCGCGCGCCAGGGTGAAGCGGCGGTGCAGGAACTCCAGCCAGGTCGAGTGCCGCCAGCGGTCGTCGGCGGACATGTAGTGGTCGTTGTAAACCCAGTCCTTGTTGCCGGTGTTGTAGGGCGGGTCCACCAGGATGCACTTCACCCGACCGGCCCACGTCATCCGCAGCCAGCGCAGCGCGTCCCAGTTGTCGCCTTCGATCACCAGGTTGCGCCACGGCGCGGCGCGCTCGTGCAGGTCCGGCAAAGGGGTGGCGGCGACGAAGTCCGCCTCCGCGGCGTGGCCGTCCGGCTCTATCTCGTCGCGTTCCCAAACCAGGCCCAGCTTGCGCGCCCGGTCCCGCTTTTCCAGCAGGGCGACGAGCTGCTGCCGGGTCAAGGCATCATACTTGCCGCTTCCGTCGCCACTCATTCGCGTTCAGCAATTCCTACTGGTCAGAAAGGACAAGGGAAAGTCGCCGGGACCACGTCTGATAAGCGACCCTCCCAATTTCAGCGCCGCTTCCGGCCAGGAGCAGCGTTACTCACGACGATCGCCAAGCCGTTCGTAGGCCGCAGGAGCGATGGTTGCAACGAGATCAAGCGTTCGGCATTCCCTAGTTCTCTTTGATCCCCTTCGCCGTAGCACGAAACCGGGCGTACTCCCGTACGCGCCTGCGGTTCTTCGGCCAGGCCGAGGTGCCTTCGTAGCGCGCGAACGAGGGAACCTTTTGGTGGGGAGTGCCGTAGCGCCGCGCGGATTTGGTTGGGCCGGGGGTGGAGGTGTCGCTCATGGCAGGTGGTCCCAGGTGGTATGGCGCCCTCTGACCACTGCGCGGGCTTGGGCGCAAAAGGGTGCTGCTACGACTGCATACCAAAAACCCTCGCCCGCCCTGGCACCCATCTTGCTTCGCCCACCGCACGCTCTCACCAAGGACCCCCGCCATGCCCCTGACACGTCGCGCCGCGCTGGCGGCTGGCCTGTCCGCCCCGTTCGTGTCCCGGACCGCCCGCGCCGAGACGGTGGTCAGGATGGGCACCCTCAAGCTGATCCACGCCATCACGCCGTACTTCTACGAACGCTTCGTGCCCGACGGCATGAAGGTCGAAGTCGTCGCGTTCGAAAGCCCGGCCGACGGCAAGGCCGCCGTCGTCACCCGGTCCATCGACTTCGGCACCTTCGGCATCGCCGCCGCCCGACCCGGCGCGGCGGCGCGGGAGCCGCTGACCGTGGTTGGCTCCGTGTGCAACAAGGGCATGGGCGTCGTGGCCCGCAAGGACGGCGATATCAACAGCCTCAAGGACCTGCGCGGGCGCCGGGTGGCGATCTGGCCCGGCTCCACCCAGGAAGTGTTCATCCTGGACCGGCTGCGGATGGAGGGGATGTCGGTGCATGACATCACCCCCGTGCGCGTCAGCTTCAGCGAGATGCACGCGGCGCTCGCCCGTGGCGACGTGGACGCCTATGTGGGCGCGGAGCCGGCGCCCGGCGTGTCCGTCAGCACCGGCATCGGCAAGATCGTCGAGTACCCCTACTCCACCCCTATGGGCAGCCTGAACCAGATCCTCGCCACCCACCGGGACACCGTGGCGGCGCGTCCGGAGCTGGTGCGGACGATGGTGGGCCTGCAGCGCAAGGCGGCCGAGTTCGCCACCAGCCGCCCGGACGAGATGATCGCCATGGTGGTCGCGAAGCTCGGCCAGAAGCGGGAGGCCATCGCCGTGTCCTTGCCGAACGTCGAGCTGAACTGGCGCATGACGCCGGAGATGGTCGCCCAAGCCAAGACCTACGCCCAGCACATGCTGGACGCGAAGCAAATCCGGGTCCTGCCCGACTTCGCCTTCCTCGATCCCCGCTTCTCGGACGAGGTCGCGGCCGCGTAGCGGGAACCGTGGCGCCGTCCCGGCTCTTGCGGCTGCAACTGCCGCTTGCCCTGGCGCTGCCGGTGCTGGCGCTCGGAGGCTGGTGGGCGTCCACCCGGGGCGGCGGCTACCGGCTGATCCCGGCGCCGGGCGAGGTCGGGGTGGCGCTGTGGGATTTGGCGTTCGGCGGCGTCAACGACGATGCGTTCAGCGGGATGCTGCTGACCCATCTGGTTGCCTCCGCGTCCCGCGTGTACGGCGCGTTCCTGCTGGCCGCGGCCGTCGCTTTGCCGCTGGGCCTCCTCATCGGCCGGGTCTGGCTGGCGCGCGCCCTGCTCGACCCGATGCTGCAGGCGCTGCGCCCGGTGCCGGTCACGGCGTGGCTGCCGCTGTCCATGATCGTGTTCGGCCTCGGCCCGCGCTCGGCGTTCTTCCTGGTGGCGCTCGGCGCGTTCTACCCGATCCTCCTCAACACGGTGCTCGGCGTGCGCAGCGTGGAGCCGCGGCTGTTCGAGGCGGCGGCGATGCTGGGCGCGACGCCGGCGGCCATGTTCACCCGCGTGGTGCTGCCGGCGTCCTTGCCCGGCATCTTCACCGGGCTGCGGCTGGGCCTCGGGCTGTCCTGGGTGGTCATCGTGGTGGGCGAGATGACGGGGGTGGAGACGGGCCTCGGCGCCATGATCATGGACGCGCGCCAGTTGTCGCGGACCGAGATCGTCATTGCCGGCATGGCTGCCATCGGCGCGGTGGGCTACCTGTCGGACCAGGCGGTGCTGCGGCTCGGGCGGCGGGTGCTGCGCTGGAGCCCGCAGCACGCATGACGCCCCTGCCGGACGCCATCCGGGTACAGGCCGTCACCAAGCGCTTCGCCGGGCCAGGGGGCGAGGTGGTGGCATTGCAGGATGCGGAGCTGCGCGTCGCCGGGGGCGAGTTCGTGTGCCTGATCGGCGCGTCCGGCTGCGGCAAATCGACGCTGCTGCGCATCATCGCAGGCTTCGAGGCGGCGAGCGAGGGCCGGGTCGAGGTGCGCGGGCGCCGGGTGGAAGGGCCGGGGCCGGAGCGCGGCATGGTGTTCCAGGACTACGGCCTGTTCCCTTGGCTCACGGTGCGCCGCAACATCGGCTTCGGCCCGGCAAGCTGCGGCAAGGCGCGGGCGGAGGTCGCGGCGATCACGCAGCGGTTCCTCGACATGATCGGCCTCGCCGGTTTCGCCGACGCCTA
This sequence comes from uncultured Acetobacteraceae bacterium, assembly GCA_964250815.1. Classification (GTDB taxonomy): domain Bacteria; phylum Pseudomonadota; class Alphaproteobacteria; order Acetobacterales; family Acetobacteraceae; genus CAHJXG01. Next base: position 830 of record CAXUIQ010000027.1, on the reverse strand, counting down.
TCCGCACCAGTTGTCGGGCGGCATGAAGCAGCGGGTCGCCATCGCCCGGGTGCTGGCCAACGACGCCCGTGTGGTGCTGATGGACGAGCCGTTCGGCGCGCTGGACGCCATGACGCGGGAGCGCCTGCAAGACGAGCTGCTGACGCTGTGGGCCAGCACCGGCCTCACCGTGGTGTTCGTCACCCACGCCATCGAGGAGGCGGTCTTCCTCGCCGACCGCGTGGTGGTCATGTCGCCCGGCCCCGGCCGTATCGTGCGCGACGTGCCGGTCGCGCTGGGCCGTCCGCGCGACGTGTCCTCCCCCGAGTTCAACGCGCTGCGGCGGGAGCTTTCGGCGCTGCTGCATTCCAACCACGCCAGGGTGGCCTGAGATGGACCGATCCCCCGAAGTGCAGGCCGGCATCGACGCGCACCGCGCCCGCTACGAGGCCCTGCGCGCCGCCGGCACGGAGGTTGCGGCCAGCCTGCCGCTGACCGCGCCGGACGGGGCGCCGGTCGATCCCGCCCGCGTGCTGCACCGGGAGACCGTGCCGGGCGGGTGGTATGCGGCGGCGACCCTGCACCGCGGGGACCGGCTGCGGCTCGTGAACATCGACGGCACGGGCGCAGCCGCCGTGACCGCCTGGGCGCTGCACGACCCGTCCGAGCGGCTGAACCATGCTGACACGGTGAAGATCCAATGGTCGGCGGCGCTGCGGCGCGGGCTGCCGGGTGCGGTTCTCCGACATGGGGCGGGTCATGCTGTCGATCACCGAGGACACCAGCGGGACGCACGACGCCCTGGTGGGCGGATCGACGGCGGCCAGCACCACCGCGCAATACGGGCCGGG
>CAXUIQ010000026.1:7854-16528 GCA_964250815.1 uncultured Acetobacteraceae bacterium | reverse complement strand
CCATACGGCCGCCGTCCAAAGCCGGCATGTCCGAGAACGGGCCGCGGCCGCCCGAACCACCGCCGGGCCTGGCGCGGAACCCCGGCCGGCCGGGCGCGCCCGCGGCCGCCTCGCGCGTTGCGGCGGCGCCGGGCAGCCCGCCACGCCGGTCCTGGGACGCGAATGACCAGCCTGCGCCGCCGCGCGACGGCCAGTGGGCGGCGTCCCAGCCGGCATTCGGCTCCTGGGCGGCGCCTGTCAACCAGCCGCCGCGCTACATCGGCTCCTATTCGACCGACGCCAGCGGCGTCCGGATGTTCCGTTTGGAGCCGTAGCCGCCAGGGTTCAGATCCAGTGCGCCGGGACCCACACCGAGGTTTGGTTGGTCTGCTTCCAGTACCCGTCCTGCCACAGCGTGCCGTGTCCGTCCCGGGGCACCCATTCGCCGGGGACCCAGACATAGCCGGTGCCGTCCCAATCGTAATGGCCGGGCTGCCAGATCATGACAACGGAGGACGGCGGCGGTGCGGGAACCCGCTCCGCCCGGATGGGCGGCACCGGCAGGTGGTCCGGGTAGGCGGTGGTGCAGCCGCTGAGGAAAGCCAGGCACAACCCTAGGAGGACGGCGCAACGCTTCATGCGCGGCTCCTGGGTTCGGCCCGGGTGCTGTTCTCCCGGCCCCTGTCGTGTCCTGGGATTGCTCTGCAAGGGAAGCAGCGGCTTTGGGGACACATCTCAGGCGCGCCTCGCTGTTGCATGACCGGCCCCTGCGTCGCAAGGGTTCATGGCGAATTTGGAAGCGGGATGCGGGGCGCGCAATGGTTCCGTTCCCGACCGAGGCTGCACGACGGCATCTGGAAGGTCCAGCCGCACGGCACCGGCCTGGACGCGGCGGTACTGGCGGTCAGGGCTGCGGCTTCGCCTGCGGCGGAAGATCGAGCTTCAGCGACAGCTCGCGCAGCCGCTTCGCATCCACCGGCGCGGGCGCGCCCATCATCAGGTCCTCGCCCTGCTGGTTCAGCGGGAACAGGATGACCTCGCGGATGTTCGGCTCGTCAGCCAGCAGCATCACCATGCGGTCGATGCCCGGCGCCGACCCGCCATGCGGCGGCGCGCCGTAGCGGAACGCGGCCAGCATCCCGCCGAACCGCGCTTCCACGTCGGCGGCGGTGTAGCCAGCGATCTCGAAGGCGCGCACCATGATGTCCGGGCGGTGGTTGCGGATCGCGCCCGACGACAGCTCGATGCCGTTGCAGACGATGTCGTACTGGAAAGCCTTGACCGTCAGCGGGTCCTGGGTGTTCAGCGCCTCCAGTCCGCCCTGAGGCATGGAGAACGGGTTGTGGCTGAAGTCGATGGCGCCCGTTTCCTCGACCACTTCATACATCGGGAAGTCTGTCACCCAGCAGAACCGGAAGCAGTCTTGCTCCATCAAGCCCAGCTCCTGCGCAAGCCGGGTGCGGACGAGGCCCGCGAACTTCGCCGCCTCCTCCTTCTGGCCGGCTGCGAAGAACACGGCGTCGCCGGGCTGGAGGCCGCAGGCGGCGCGGATGCCCTCGATCCGCTCGGCTTCCAGATTCTTGGCGATGGGGCCGCGCCCGCCGTCCTCCTCGAAGATGATGTAGCCGAGGCCGCCCGCCCCCTGCTCCCGCGCCCATTCGTTCAGCTTGTCGAAGAACCCGCGCGGACGCGACCCGGCGCCCGGCGCCGGAATGGCCCGCACGATGCCGCCCGACGCGGCGATGCGCGCGAACAGGCCGAAGCCCGACCCGGCGTAGTGCTGCGTCACGTCGGCGATGCGCAGCAGGTTGCGCAGGTCCGGCTTGTCCGAGCCGTATTCCAGCATGGCCTGCTCGTACGGGATGCGCGGGAACGGCGGCTGCGTCACCGCGCGCCCGGCCCCGAACTCCTCGAACACCCCGGCCATCACCGGCTCCAAGACGGCGAACACGTCCTCCTGGGTGACGAAGCTCATCTCGAAGTCGAGCTGGTAGAACTCGCCGGGCGACCGGTCGGCGCGGCTGGCCTCGTCGCGGAAGCAGGGCGCGATCTGGAAGTAGCGGTCGAACCCGGCCACCATCGCGAGCTGCTTGAACTGCTGCGGCGCCTGCGGCAGGGCGTAGAACGTGCCGGGATGGCTGCGCGACGGCACCAGGAAGTCGCGCGCCCCTTCCGGGCTGCTGGCGGTGAGGATCGGGGTTTGGAACTCGGTGAACCCCTGCTCCATCATGCGCCGGCGGAGGCTCGCGATCACGCCGGCGCGCAACATGAGGTTGCGATGCACCTTGTCGCGCCGCAGGTCGATGAAGCGGTACTTGAGGCGCAGCTCGTCCGGGTACTGCTGGTCGCCTGCCACCTGGATCGGCAGCACGTCGGCGGCGGACTGCACCGCGACCTCCTGCACCTGCAGCTCGACCTCGCCCGTGGGCAGCCGGGGGTTCACCGTGGCCGGGCTGCGCGGCACGACGGGGCCGGTGACGGTGACGACGCTTTCGACCCGCAGCGCGTCGGCGGCGTCGAAGGCGGGCGTGCCGGCGGGGACCACGCATTGGGTGATGCCGTAATGGTCGCGCAGGTCGATGAACAGCAGGCCGCCATGGTCGCGCTTGCTGTGCACCCAGCCGGACAGCCGGGCCGTCTGCCCCGCGTCCGGGCCGCGAAGGGCGCCGCAGGTGTGGGTGCGGTAGGCGTGCATGGCGATGGTTCCCAAAAGATGCGGCACACAAACCGCGGGCATTTGCGGTGTCAAGGTGCGGCCTTTACATTCGTGTGATGTCACGCCCCAAGCCCGGCTTCGCCGATCCCGTCCTCGTCACCGACACGTCCGCGCTCGCGGCGCTGTGCAAGCGCCTCGCGGCCGAGCCGTTCGTCACCATCGACACCGAGTTCATGCGGGAGCGCACCTACTACCCCGAGCTGTGCGTCGTGCAGTTGGCGGGCGCGGAGGATGTCGCGGTGATCGACACGCTGGCGCCGGGGATCGACCTCCTGCCGCTCGGCGCGCTGCTCGCGGACGCGGGCGTGGTCAAGGTGTTCCACGCGGCGCGGCAGGACGTGGAGATCTTCCTGGAGCGGTTCGGCCAGGTGCCGGCGCCGCTGTTCGACACCCAGGTGGCGGCCATGGTGGCGGGCTTCGGCGACCAGGTCGGCTATGATGCGCTGGTGTCCGCGCTGGCCGGCGGGCACATCGACAAGGCGCACCGGTTCAGCGACTGGTCCGTGCGTCCGCTGTCCCCGGCGCAGGTCGCCTACGCGGCGGCGGACGTCACGTTCCTGCGCCAGGTCTATGAGCGCCTGCGCGAAAAGCTGGCGCGGGACGGGCGGCTCGATTGGGTGGCGGAGGAGATGGCGGTGCTGGCGCAGCCCGGCACCTACCGCCCTGAGCCGGACAGCATGTGGGAGCGGCTGCGCCCCCGCACGGCCAACCGCCGGATGCTGGGACTGCTGCGCGCCGCCGCCGCCTGGCGGGAGCGGGAAGCCCAGCGGGTCAACATCCCCCGGCAGCGCCTCCTGAAGGACGAGAGCCTGCTGGAGATCGCCGCCACCGCCCCCACCAGCGCCGAAGCGCTGGCCCGCGTGCGCGGCGTCTCCCGCGGCTTCGCCGAGGGGCGGAGCGGCGCCGGGCTGGTGGCGGCGCTGCAGGAAGCGGCGGCGCTGCCGGACGCGGCGTTGCCGGACGCGCCGCGCGCCAAGGACGGCCCGCGCGCCTCGCCTGCCTTGGTGTCGCTCCTGAAGGTGCTGCTGGCGGCGAAGTGCGAGGAGCACAACGTGGCGCCGAAGCTGCTGGCCTCGTCGGACGACCTGGACCGCCTGGCGACGGAGGCGGCGCCGGACATCCCGGCGCTGCACGGCTGGCGGCGCGAGATGTTCGGGACGGATGCCTTGGCGTTGAAGGCCGGGTCAATCACGCTGGGGGTGGCGGGGAAGCGGGTGAAGTTGGTCCGGGTTTGAGGCGTGTGGTAGGGTTGACCCGGCGAGGATCGGGAGCGCCGCATGGACGGTGACGGCAAGCGCAGCACGGCTTACGAACTGGACTTCCACGCTTGGGCGACGGAACAGGCCGCGCTGCTGCGCGCCGGCCGCTTGTCCGAACTCGACGCGCCGCATCTTGCCGAAGAGATGGAAGCCTTGGGGCGCAGCGAACGGAATGAGCTCACGAGCCGTCTAGCGGTGCTGCTGCTGCACCTGCTGAAGTGGTCGCATCAGCCGGGCCTTCGTGGCAGGAACTGGGAGCTGACGATCAAGGAGCAGCGCCGGCAGCTTGCCCGCCACCTGAAGAACAATCCCAGCCTCAAGCCCTGGACCGAGGAGGCCATGGCCGAAGCATACGGTGAGGCGGTGCTGCGGGCAGAGCTGGAAATGGGCCTCCTCCCTGACATGCTGCCGTGGAGCTGCCCTTACGGCTTTGAGCAAGCGGTGGACGAAGCGTTCTGGCCGGATCGCGCCGACGGGTAAGCACCGCATCGCCAGGAGCTAAGCGCGCCCCGCATTTGTCCATGGGCACGCGCGGCACCACCTCCGCCACGGTTCCCTCCGCCCCCGTTGCGCCTAGATACCAGCCATGCTCCAGCACGCCCCCACGCTCGACCCGGCCAAGTTCCGTGATCCCCGCACCACCGCCAAGGGCGATCCCCGCGCCCAGGTGGCGCTGCACGCGCTGGAAACGCTGTGGTTCAACACCGGCACGCTGTGCAACCTCACCTGCCGCAACTGCTACATCGAAAGCTCGCCCCGCAACGACCGCCTGGCCTACCTGACCCGGGCCGAGGTCCGCGCATACCTCGACGAGATCGGGCGCGACGCCCTGCCGGTCCGCACCGCGGGCTTCACCGGCGGCGAGCCGTTCATGTGCCCGGACCTGCTGCCCATGCTGGACGACGCCTTGTCCCGCGGGCTGGAGGCGCTGGTGCTCACCAACGCGATGCGTCCCATGATGAAGGCGGCGGACGGCCTCGACGCGCTCCGCGCCCGGCACGGCGACCGGCTGCGGCTGCGCGTCTCCCTCGACCATTACAGCCCCCTCCAGCACGAGGCCGAGCGCGGCCCGCGCACCTGGGAGCCGACGATCGACGGCCTGCGCTGGCTGGCCGGGCGCGGCTTTGCGCTGGACGTGGCGGGCCGGCTGTTCTCCGGCGAACCCGAAGGCGAAATCCGCGCCGGCTTCGCCCGCCTGTTCGCCGGGCACGCCATCCCCATCGACGCCGCCGACCCGGTGCGCCTCATGCTGTTCCCCGAGATGGACGCGGGCCTCGACGTGCCGGAGATCACCGAGGCCTGCTGGGGCATCCTCGGCAAGTCGCCCTCCTCCGTCATGTGCGCCTCCTCCCGCATGGTCGTGCGCCGGCGGGACGCCATGCGCCCGGCGGTCATCGCCTGCACCCTATTGCCATACGAACCGGAGTTCGAGCTGGGCGAAACGCTCGCCGAGGCGTCCCGCCCCGTGCCGCTGAACCATCCGCACTGCGCCCGGTTCTGCGTGCTGGGCGGCGCGGCATGCAGCCGTTGAACCCCCGGCGTTGAAGCCCTGGCGTCGAAGTCCTGGCGTTGAAGTCTGGGCGCTGAGGCCAGGAGGCCGCCCCCGATGACCTCGATGGCGGCCCTGTTCGCGCTGTCCTGGCTGCTTCCGGTGCAGGACTGGGTGCAGGCGCTGTCCGCGTGGATCGGCGGCCTGGGTCCTTGGGGCGTGCTGATTTATGGCGCGGCGTATGCGGGCGCGATGGTGGTGCTGCTGCCGGCAGCGCCCTTCACGGTGGGCGCCGGGCTGATCTATGGGCTGTGGGGCTTTCCGGTGGCGCTCGGGTCGGCGACGCTCGGCGCGTCGCTTGCATTCCTCGTGTCGCGCCATCTCGTGCGCGGCCGGGTCGCCCGGCTGGTCGCGTCCCGGCCGGGCCTGCGCGCCATCGACCGCGCGGTGGCGGAGGAGGGCTGGCGCGTCGTGGCCCTGCTGCGCCTCAGCCCGCTCGTGCCGTTCAACCTGCAGAACTACGCCTGCGGCGCGAGCAGCGTCGGCTTCTGGCCGTTCGTGGCGGCGACCGGCGCGGGGATCGCGCCGGGCTGCCTTTTGTACGTCTATCTCGGCGTGGCCGGCCGGGCGGCACCGGGCGGAATCGGGCCGGTGCGGTGGGCGTTGCTCGGCCTGGGCCTTGCGGCCACCGTCGCGGCCACGCTGCTGGTCGGGCGCCGGGCGCGGGCGGTGCTGGCGCGGACGGGCCTGGACGCGGCGCCTTGAGCCGGCCACCATCGCGCTGTTCAGAGCGCCGCGCCGGGCGGAGACGGACGGCGGCAAGGGCAGCCACTACTTCGAGGCCGACGCGGGGAACAGGTCCAGGCGCCACAACTCGCGGCCGGTGGACGCGGTGTCGGGCGGCGGCACGGTGATCTGCCCACCGCCGAGCACGCCCGCGTACGCCCCGGTCCCCCCTGCCACGATCAGCCCGTAGCTCGCAGTGCCGTCCACCAGGCAAACGTTGCCGGGGGCGCGGAACGTGAGGGCGCCGTCCGGCAGCGTCAGGGTCCCGGAGGTCTCGTCCGGAATGCAGGTCGGGTGGTTGGGATCATACAGGCCGATGTCCGGCACGACGACGACCCGCTGGAACGACACGGCGCCAAGCACCGCCGGGTTCGCCGTGCCGCTGACGCCGAGGCAGAACGCCGTCGCGGGCGCGCTGGACGGGCAGGCGGCCTGTGCATACTGCTGCGCGAAATCGATGCTGACAGGGATCGACACCGGAAGCGGGTCGCGGGCGAACGTGCGCATGGGGCACAGGAATGCCATGGCAGCCGCAGCAAGCAACAGGCGAGGGACGGACATGGACTCCTCCGTGCAGTTCCCGACGATCATCCATGTGGAAGCATGCAAGTCAATGCGGAACGTGTTGGAGTTGAGATGACCAAAGCAGCGCAACCTTTGGCCGTTCTGAAACCCGCCCGTAGTGCCCGCAGTCCGCAACGTCCGCAGCAACGCCATCCGCCGCCGGGGCGTCCGTTCCACGACAAGACTGTTGGAAAACTCCGATGCTGGGCTGGGCTGGCGAATGGCGCGGCGGCGCGAAGCGGCGCTGGCTCAGCGTTTTGCCGGCAAGGGTCCGCCAAGTGACTTATGCCACAGACGCCGAGGGCACGCCCCGGCATCCATCGGGCACAACGAACGCCTGGAGGCACCCATGACGCTCCCGATCCCCGGCACGGTCCGCTTTGCCGCGACTGCACGGCTCCGCGAAGACGCGGTGCGCACGGCCAGCCGCATCGTCGCCCGCGCCCGCGCCGCCCGGCGGCTCGGCGCCACGGCGGACGCCTACCGCACCAGCGCGGAAGGGCTTGACTGCCAGGCCGACCGGGCGGAGGCGCTGCTATACGCCCGCGCCGTCGAGACGTTCCGTGCCGCCGCCGTGGAGAACCGGTTGGTTGCGGACGCGATGGATGTGCTGGAAGGCCGGACGGGGCTATGATGCGGACGGCCATCTTGTCCTTGCGGCGCGGCGACCCAGGGCTGGCAGGAGGTGCCCCGGCTCGTGACGGCAATCGGGGCAGGAACTGGCCAGCCAGCCGTGGAGCATGGAGGAGATGGTGGCGCTGACCGGCACCATGGCGGAGGCGGCATGGCCGGGCCAGTCCCGGTCGAGCAGATGGCCGTTGCCACGGTCGCGGAACGGCCCGACCTGTTGCCGGTCGCCGCCGGCTGGCTTTGGCGCGAATGGTGGCAGCGGGAAGGGTGTTCGCTGGAGCAGACCCAAGCGGTCTATGCAGAGTGCCGCGCCGAAGTCGGAGCGCCGCAAACGTTTGTGTTGCTCGCGGACGGGGTGCCTGTCGGCACCGCGACCCTCGCAAGGAAGGACCCGGAGGAGCGGGCGGCTGGCGCGTGGCGGAGATCGTCCAGCGCCAAGGCAAGCCGCCCGCCACGCTGATGCGACGGGATTTCACCCGTGAAAACCCGGTTTCGAGTTGACAGGCTGTTCTGCCCGGAGCGGCAGCCGGCCGCCGCGTCAAAACGCCCCTCGCGATGACGGTAAGGGCGCTCCGTGCGGGCAACCATCGAAGGCGCGGCCGGCCCGGCGGCAACGTGACCGGGCGATGGGTGGCAACCCGGGTGCCCGGCCTTATCTGATGGCGGCTGCCGCGGATAGGGGGGCGTCATGGCCGATGACGGGGAAAGCGAGGGACGGACGCGCCTCCGCAGCGCGGGCCGGAGGTCGAAGCTGGCGACGGCGCTGATGTTCTTCGCCCTTGCCGGCTGTTCCCAGCCCGCGCCGCCCTTCGCGATCCTGGACCCCGGCAAGGTGGCGTCGGTCGCCGTCGGCCGCTCCTCCCGCGCCGACGTGTTCGCCGCCTTGGGCCAGCCCAGCCGCACGGAGCGGAGCGCGAATGGCGAGGCCTGGATCTACGAGGCGAGGACCGGCGAGCCGACGGGCCGTGGCTGGATGGGCGGGGTGTCGGCCGCGTCCGGGGTCGCGGGCGCGTTCGTGCCCTACGTGGGCCTGATCGGGTCCGGCCTGAGCCTCGCGGGCGTGGGCGCAGACGCGGTGCGCGCGGACCCGCAGGCGTTCAGCCTCGCCGTGACATTCCGGGAGGACGGGGTTGTGCGGGACTGCACCTATTCCAGCACCGCTGCGCCTGCGGGCGTGGGGGGCGGGGGCGGCGGCGCCCCCCCCCCCCCACCGCGGCCACCCCCCCGGCCCGGGGGGGGGCCCCCCCCGGG